>CADBCX010000199.1 GCA_902793245.1 uncultured Eubacteriales bacterium
TCAAAACTGTCCGGACGGACCTCAGCGATCTCCCGCAATACAGCATCACTGAAAACCACATAAGCCGGAACATGCTGCTCATCCGCGATCTGTTTCCGCACCCTGCGCAAAGCTTCAAACAAACTGCCATCATCCTGATGCAATTCTGATTTTGAAACTGTAAAGGCTTCTTCCGTTTCCTTTTCTTTCGGCAGACGAGCCCGGATCGGTTCATCAGCAGATGTTCCGATGTCAGGCGCCGTTTCATCCGAAATCAGAACCGGATAATCGCCTTCTGTTTTTCTGAGCCACCCGTTCTGAGTCATCCAATCCAGGATCTGAAGAATACGCTCCGCCGAAAGATAGGAAAGCGCGCCATAACCTTCAGCAGAGGTTAAGTTTTTTTCAGCCAATGCCTGTGTTTTCCGTCCCTTAAAGAAATCACGAAGCGTAAGCCTGCCGAAACTGCGGCGCTTATTCTGCAAATTCCGGACTGCGGTCAAAATACCCCGCACTTCTTTTGAAACATCCACCGTTTCATAAGACATCCTGCAGTTGCCGCAATGACCGCACGGCGTTGAGTTCTCTCCGAAATAGCGGAGGATCTGAACACGCAGGCATTCATTACCTGTCGCATAAAAAGTCATTTTCCGCAGCAGATCCAATTCATGCTGAATGCGAAATTCCCGTTCCTCATCGCTCAGTTCGGTATTTTCTTCCAGTGAATTCTTGATCAGAAATTCATTCAGACGCACGTCCTGCCCGGAATAAAGCAGCAGACAGTCCGCGGGAGAGCCATCCCTCCCTGCCCGTCCGGCTTCCTGATAGTACGATTCAATGTTTTTGGGCATGTTGTAATGAACGACAAAGGAAACATTGGATTTATCAATTCCCATTCCGAAAGCATTGGTCGCCACCATGATCTTTTTCCGGTCAAAGAGAAAATCATTCTGATTATCGGTACGTTCCTTATCCGGGAGCCCGGCGTGATAACGGGTAGCTGAAAAGCCATATTGGCTGAGGTCCTCACACAAAGATTCCACATCCTTGCGGGTCCCGCAATAAACAATTCCGCTGTCATTGATATGCTGCTTCAGAAAACGGATCAGGCGTTTTTGCTTGTCTCCGTTTTGGACCTCAAAATTTAAGTTGGGACGGTCAAAACTGTTGACCTGTACCACCGGATTCCGGAGACCGAGAGACTCAACGATGTCCTGCCTTACCCGGACCGTCGCGGTTGCTGTATAAGCACCGACAACGGGATGTTTCGGGAGACTGTCGATAAAGGGTTTGATCTTCAGATAATCCGGACGGAAGGCATGTCCCCATTGAGAGATGCAGTGAGCTTCATCCACCGCGATAAAGGGGATCGGATAATTATTACAAAAAGCGCGAAATGCTTCGGAAGTAAGACGTTCCGGCGCGACGTACATGATCTGATAGGCATGGCCGGCCGCCCTGCCAAGAACCGTGCGCTGCTGTCCGGGCGTCAGGCTGCTGTTCAGGAATGCCGCCCTGATGCCGTATTCCTTGAGTGTCAGCACCTGATCCAGCATCAGGGAAACAAGCGGAGAAATGACCAGTGTCAGGCCTTCAAAAGTCAGGGAAGGGATCTGAAAGCAGATCGACTTTCCCGCTCCGGTCGGCATGATCCCCATCGCGTCTTTTCCGGAAAGGATTGCGTTGATCAGCCGTTCCTGTCCCGGACGGAAGCTTTCATAGCCATAGGTTTGTTTCAATATTTCCCGCGCGTTCAATTTTCTGCACCATTGCCGGCCGCATCATACAGACGCAGCTGATTCTTCCGAAAAAATTTTTTCATAATGAAATTTGTTACCTGATTTCGCTTCAGCGTGAATAAAAGGTGATTGCTTCCGGGACAGCATCCAATATGTCACCCGCCATAACAGAATATGAATTCCCGAACTTTTCGGCAGCGAGCAAGCCTGAGCGGGCATGGATCTCGGCACCCAGCCAGGCCGCGTCAAAAGCGGGCTTTCCCTGTGCAGCAAAACCTGCGATGATACCGGCAAGGACATCACCGCTTCCCGCTACAGAAAGAGCTGAAGACGCATAGGGCAGGATGACATAAAATCCGTCAGGCGAAGCGATCACCGTGTTTGCTCCCTTGAGCAAAACCACTTGCTGCCACTCCACTGCTTTGGAAAGCGCCAGATTCGCCCGATCCGCCTGCACTTCCGGTACATTTATACCGCATAGCCGTGCCATTTCACCCGGATGCGGCGTTAATACACAATTCGCGGGAACTGTTTCAAACCATTGCGGATCACGGGAAAGCAGGTTCAGAGCATCCGCGTCAAGGATGGAAAAGGAAGCGATCAGGGCAAACGCATGAGTAAACAAATTGTTACAAAGATCAGAGAACACTCCAAAAGCCTTCCCCTCGGAGGGGAAGGTGGGCCGCGCGGAACAAAGATGGAGAGAGTGACCAAGTTTATTCGCGCGGCTCGGATGAGGTAGCCTCGTCCCTGTCGCTTCGGGGGAACACCTCATCCGTCAGGCGCGAATTTTCACCGACACATTGACCAGAGTTGGTTCCGCGCCTGACGCCTTCCCCCTCAAGGGGAAGGCTTTTGGGTTACCTGCTTCATTTTTTACAGTTTGTCCATTCGTACGTTTACCCTGAGGAAATGAGTACCAAGATGAAAAAACAACTTGACGAAACGCGGATGTTCGTATATAATGAGAACATACGAGAACAAATGTTCTTTAATGGTATTCCCGGAAAAAACGGGCAAGGGAGGCGGCGGGGCATGGAAACGGAACAGCGGCAGTATATCGCCAGCGACCTGAAAAGCTTTTACGCCAGCGTGGAGTGCCACGCCCGGGGCCTGAACCCGCTGACGGCCCGGCTGCTGGTGGCGGACGAAAGCCGCACGGACAAGACCATCTGCCTGGCCGTGAGCCCGGCCCTGAAAGCCATCGGCGTGCCCAGCCGCCCGCGGCTGTTCGAGGCCAAGGAAAAGATCCGCCTGTACGAAGCCGCCACCCGCACCAAGGTGGACTACATCATCGCCCCGCCCCGCATGGCGGAGTACATCCGGGTCAGCGCGCAGATTTACGAAATCTACCTGCGCTACGTGTCGGAGGAGGATATTCACGTCTATTCCATCGACGAGGTGTTCATCGACGCCACGCCCTACCTGCACCTGTACCGGGCGGAAGCGGAAAAGCAGGGCGTCTCCCCCGCCCATCTCATGGCGATGACCATGATCCGCGACGTGCTGGACGTGACCGGCATCACCGCCACCGTGGGCATCGGCACCAACCTGTATCTGGCGAAGGTGGGCATGGACATCGTGGCGAAGAAAAAGCCGGCGGACAAGGACGGCGTGCGCATTGCCGAGCTGGACGAGGCAAGCTACAAGCTGCTGCTCTGGCCCCACCGGCCGCTGACGGATTTCTGGCACATCGGCCCCGGCACCGCGCGGACGCTGCAAAGCCGGGGGCTGTACACCATGGGCGACGTAGCCGCCATGTCCCTGGCCAACGAGGGATACTTCTACGATCTGTTCGGCATCAACGCAGAATTGCTCATCGACCACGCCTGGGGCATCGAGCCCACGCGCCTGTCCGACATCAAAAACTACAAGACCGAAGACCGCAGCCTGAACACCGGCCAGGTGCTGTCCCGGCCCTACGAGTACGGGGAAGGGCTGCTGGTGTTCAAGGAAATGGCCGACCTGCTCTGCGCCGACCTGGTGAACAAAAACCTGAAAACCCCCATGCTCACCTGGGTCATTTCCTTCGACCCCGAATCCCTGACCGTGAACCCCAATTACCGCGGGCCCGTGACGCTGGATTATTACGGCCGGCCCCACCCCAAGTACGCCCACGGCACGGTGAGGCTGCGCATTCCCACCAACAGCAAAACCCTGATCATGGAGCGTCTGGTGCCCTCCTTCGAGCAGAAGGTGGATCACAGCCTGCTCATCCGCCGCCTGAACATCTCCGCCAACAGCCTGGAGATCGACGACGGCAGCTATCAATTGGATTTGTTTACGGACTTTGAGGCCCTGGAGCGCGAACGGAATTTGCAGCGGGCCATGCTGGAGGTGCGCCATCGCTTTGGCATGAACGCCATTGTGAAGGGCATGAACCTGCTGGAAGGGGCCACCACCATCCAGCGCAACACCCAGATCGGCGGCCACCGCGCGGGCGGCGCGCTGCCGGAGCAGGCGCTGACGGAAGGAAATTAGGGGACGAGAGTGCAGAGTACAGAGTACAGAGTTCAGATTTATTTACTCGATCCACTCAGGAATCCAGCATGTGGTCACTATTCAATCTGCACTCTGTACACTGAACTCTGTGCTCTGAACTCTGTACTCTGTTCTTCGACTCCGCTCGAAAGGAGGAAAAAGACATGTCACAGCTTTGCAAGCAGTACATTCTCTGGGAAGGGCGGCTGGTGTCGCTGCAATTCCCGTATTTGCAGGCGCTGTTTCAGCAGCGGCCCCGTCACCGGATGGACGAATTTGAATTCCGCCATCCCCCGATGGAACGGGAAAAGCGGGCGAAAATCTTCGCGCCCTACGATGCCCTGGACGGATACAGCGCCAGCGTGAAAAAGAAAAATACCGAATATGTGGACAGGATTCTTCTGGATGAAGGCCAGAAAGAAGAACTGAACCGCCGCCTGTCCATCCTGCATTCCCTGACCCGCACCGCCCGCCTGGCGAAGCAGAACCGGGTGATCGTGACGGCCACATACTACGTGCCCTGCACGGACGAGCATTCCTTCGCCTGCGGCGTCCGGGGGCAGTATGAGAGCGTCACCGGCGTGGCGCGGAAGGTGGACGGCGACCTGACCCGGACCTTCACCATCGGCGATACAGCGATTCCCTTCGACGATCTCCTGTCCCTGGAAGCGGAAAACGAAGCGCTGTTCCGGGAATGCCCAGGGGACTGACGCATGGCTTACGCATGAATTACGAAAGTATGATCAAAGACGATCCAGAAGCCTTCCCCTTGAGGGGAAGGTGGGCCGCGAAGCGGGTCGGATGAGGTGTTCATGAGAAAGAAACACCTCATCAGTCAGCCTAACGGCT
>CADBCX010000200.1 GCA_902793245.1 uncultured Eubacteriales bacterium
GCATCCGGGAAAGCAAGGAAAAAGCGCTGGGGAAAAGAAAGCCTTTTGAACGCTCATTCCGCTCGGCTTTACAAGGTAAAGCCGAAGCGGGAACCAACTTGGTTGAGGCTTTCCTTTCCCCAGCGCTTTTTCCTCGCTTTCTTGGGCCAGAAGCCCGCAAACTTCCGTAAACCCCAGCGCGGCAGGCGGAGCTTGTCGGTTTATTCCAACGGTGTAATATCGCCAAATGCGGGTCCAGGGGGATCATCCCCCTGGTGCAGGGTTTAGGGGCCGCACAGGCCCCTGCTTCGTTACCCTTTAAAACATAGCTGTTAACAGTATTACACAACGCCTTTTTTCAAAATGACATTGGCATACAGCGCTTTCTCGCTGGTGGCGACGCAGGCGTAGCACTTCGCGCCGCGGGGATAGAATTCCGTCTTCTGGACGGCAATTTCCCGCAGGCCGTTTTTTTCGTGCTTTTGCCCGATCTCCCGGTAGGTGTCCCAGATTTCCGGTTTGTAGGGATCGTCCGGCAGCACGGCCATCAGGATGGTGGGATGCTCCACGTAAGGGTCCAAGGGGAAGAATTGCAGGATGGCGTCCAGGATTTCCGGGATGCCGTGGCCGTCCAGGCGCACGCAGCGCTCCGGGCAGCCGAATTTGGGATAGTTGCCGTCGCAGAGAAGCAGCTCGTCCCCGTGGCCCATTTCCATCAGGATCTTGAGCAGTTCGGGCGACAGAACAGCAGGAATCCCTTTCAGCATGTTTTGTTTCCTCCCTTCACGATCACGCCGTCCTCGTCCCACAGGTCATGCCAGGAAGTTGCGCCCGGCCACAGGAACACCTGGCCCTTGATGAGGCGGCAGTTTTTGTCCACACCCTTGAGGATGGCCATTTCCGCGTCCGTCAGCGGGTCTTTGACGGTACATTCCAGGTTCGCTGCGTAGTTGTGGATGGAGAAGGGGATCGGCACCTGGCCCCGCTGCACAGCCCACTTGATGCAGACCACCGCGGGATGCACGCCGTGGGCTTTAGCGATTTCCATCACCTCCGGCACCTGGGTGTCCGCAATGTCCTCGGGAGTGGTGTCCCGCTCGGGGCGGTTGGGGCTGCCGATGGGGCAATAGCCGATGGGCAGGATACCGTGGGCCACCGCGTAGTCGTACAGTTCTGGCTGCTGGAAGCAGGGATGCAGCTCGATTTCCAGCACCGTGGGCTGGATGCGGCACAGGGGCAGCACGGCCTCCAGCTTCGGGATGGTCATGTTGCTCATGCCCAAATTCCTTACCAGGCCCATGTCGTGCAGCCGTTCCATCTGCCGCCAGACAGTCATGAACTCCTCCACGGAGAAGAGCTTGCTGTCGGGGTTTCGGCTGTCGCCGTCGCAGCCCGGGGCGTGGTAGTTGGGGAAGGGCCAGTGGACGAAGTAGAAGTCCAGGTAGGAAAGCCGCAGGTCTTTCAGCGTCTTGGCGCAGGAGAGCAGCACGTCGCCTTCGCCGTGCATGTCGTTCCACACCTTGGACGTGACGAACAGCTCTTCCCGCTTGACCACGCCTTCCTTCATCGCCTGCTCAAACACTTCGCCGATCAGGTCTTCGTTGCCGTACACGGAAGCGCAGTCGAACAGCCGGTAGCCGCACCGGATGGCCCCGGCCACCGCCCGGCTCACCTGCTCGGGGCTGAAATGGTCGCTGCCGAAGGTGCCCATGCCGATGCACGGGATCTCCTGCCCGTTCGCCAGCTTCCGCTTCGGCACCAGTTTCGGGTCAATGAATGCCATGTTCCTGCCTCCTTTTTTAGTTCTAAGTTCAAAGCTTTCAGTTCTAAGCCATATATCGCAGATCATTTGTTCATTCGAGCAAAGGAAGCCGGCCAAAGGGCTTCCCTTTGAGGGGGGCCGAAGCGCCCGGAAAACAGTCCAGTGGAAAGCCTTCCCCTTGAGGGGAAGGCTTTATTCCTCATTGATGAGCATAATCTTCCCATGCACGTCGCGGGGATGCTTGTAGAGCGCAAAGGCTTCGGCGGCCTGGCTGAGGGGGAATTTGCGGAAGATCATGGAAGGGTCGAATTTCAGCTGGCCGGTGGCGAAGCAGTGGGCGGTCAGCTGCCATTCTTTGCCGGGGAAGGGCGCGGAATAGCTCATCCAGGAGCCGGTCAAATAAAACTCCTTGCGGTTCATGTTTTCCCACTGGGCGGGGGTGAAGGTGAGGTCGGTATGCGGCGTGCCGATGAAGCACACCCGCGCCTTGTTGGCGGCCAGGTCAAAGGCCATGCGCATGGTGACGGGATTGCCCGCGGTTTCAAACACGTTCTCGTAGCCCTTGCCGCCCGTCAGCGCCTTGGCCTCCTGCATGAAGCCGTCTTTCAGGGTGTTCACCGTTTCATCCGCACCCAGCCTGCGGGCCAGGGCCAGCCTGCCGTCGTCGATGTCGAAGGCCACGATCTTCTTCGCCCCGAAGATTTTCGCCCATTGCAGGGTGAAGATGCCGATGGTGCCGCAGCCCAGGATGGCCACGGTCTCGCCGCCCTTGTAGCCCGCCTGCAGCAGCCCGTGCACCGCCACGGTGGAGGGCTCGAACATGGCGGCCTGCTCGTAGGGAATGGCAGGGTCGTATTTGATCGCGTTGGCGGCGGGAATGACCACGTACTGGGCGAAGCTGCCCTGCTCCCGGCTGCCGATAAAGCTGTAATGGCGGCAGAGGGAGAAGTTGCCCAGCTGGCAGTCGTCGCATTTCATGCAGGGCACCAGGGGCGCGCCGCTGACGGTGTCGCCGACCTTGACATTTTCCACGCCCTCGCCCACTTCCACCACGTCGCCGCTGAACTCATGGCCCAGCACGATGGGATAGAAGTGCGCCCCGTTGTGCAGCACCCGCGGCACGTCGCTGCCGCAGATGCCGGTGGCCCGCACGCGCACCTTCACCGTACCGGGCTTCACCGCGGGCGTTTTCCAGTCCGCGTAGTGGATATCCTCGTTGCCGTATAACACAGCCGCTTTCATGATCGGTTCCTTCCTTTCACATCAGGTCTTTCAGATGTTCATATAACTGGCGATAGGTTTGATAGCCCTGATCGTAGATTTCTTTTTTTGAAACATCCGGTTCATACGTCAGCTTCACGCTGACGGTTTGCTTCGCCGCGTCCTCGAAGGAGGGATACACGCCCGTGCCGACCCCTGCCAGAATCGCCGCGCCTAACGTCGTCGCCGTGTCGCTGGCGGGGACTTCGATGCCGCAGCCCGTCACGTCGGCCTTGATCTGCGTCCAGACCTTGCTGTTGGCGCTGCCGCCCATGGCGCGGAGGGTTCCGGCCCTGGCCCCGGCGGCTTCCGCCACCTCCAGGTTATGCCGCAGAGCGTAGGCCACGCCCTCCATGCAGGCGCGAATCATCTGGGCCCGGCTCACCCCGAACCGCAGGCCGAAGAACACGCCGCAGGCGTTGGGGTTCCAGAGGGGGCTGCGCTCCCCGGCCATGTAAGGCAGGAAGGTCACCCCACCGCTGCCCGCGGGCACGGTGTCGGCCAGGGCGCTCATGTCGGCAAAGCTCAGTTCGGGGCAGATGGTTTCCCGCAGCCATTTCAGCGCCCCGCCGCCCCCGGTGGTGCCGCCCTGCAAGAGCCAGCGGCCAGGAACCACATGGAAGCCCAGAATCAGCCGGGGGTCGGCGGCGTATTGGTCAACGCAGATGCTCATGCCGCCCGCCTGTCCGCCCTGCTCCTGGGTCTGGCCCGGCGATACCACGCCCGCGCCCAGGGTGCCGCAGGCCGCGTCCAGGCCGCCCGCCACCACGGGAATGCCGGGAATCAGGCCGCACTGTTCCGCCGCGTCCTTTGTAAGCTTCCCCACCGCCTGATGGCAGGGAACGATGGGCGGCAGCAGCTTGAACGGGATGCCCAGGCGCTCGCAGATTTCCCGGTTCCATTGCCCCCTCCGCATATCGAAGCAGTCCAGGCCGTAGCCCTGGGACAGATCCTGGGTGATTTCCCCCGTCATGCGGTACACGATGAAGCTGTTGGATTGCAGGATCTTTTCGGTCTTTGCGAAAACCTCAGGCCGGTGTTTCTGATACCACAGGATTTTCGGCCAGGTGTAGCCCGGCTGCACCGGGTTGCCGCAAACGGCAAACAGTTCTTCTTCGGGAAAATGATCTTTTACGTCCCGGCAGATCTCCTCACAGCGGGTGTCCGTCCAGATGGGCGTGGGGCAAAGGACGTTTCCCTGCCCGTCCAGGGCGACGGCCGACCAGCTTTGCCCGTCCACGCCGATGCCCGCAATGTCCGCCGGGCTGACGCCGCTCTCCCCCATCATGTCCCGGATGGCCCTGCACACGCCGTCCCACCACTGCTTCGGCTCCTGCTCGGCCCAGCCGCGCCGGGGATAAGCGACGGGATAATCGCACCCGCCCTGGGCCAGCGCTTTGCCGCCTATATCGAACAGCGCCGTTTTGCAGGACGATGTGCCGATGTCCACCCCAAGCAAACAGGTTTTCATGGCTTACGCCTTTCCGTCGCTGCCGCACAGGCGGATGAGCTCCCGCACCCGTTCCGTCACCGCCGCCCGGGCGGGGGCCAGGAATTTCTTGGGGTCATAGGCGCTGGGCTGGTCGGCGATGGCCTGCTTCACCGCGTTGGTGAAGGTGATGCGCAGGTCGGTGGCGTAGTTCACCTTGCAGATGCCCCGGCGGATGCACTCCTTCACCTGCTCCACCGGCACGCCGGAGGTGCCGTGCAGCACCAGGGGAATATCCACCCGCGCCCGGACTTCGCTCAGGCGGTTCAAGTCCAGCTTGGGTTCACCCTTGTATACGCCGTGGGCCGTGCCGATAGCGACGGCAAAGCTGGAAATGCCCGTCAGCCGCACAAATTCCGCCGCCTCGTCCGGGTCGGTATACTGGGCCTGGGCTTCGTGGGTGTCCTCTTTGCCGCCCACCGTTCCCAGCTCGGCTTCCACCGGCAGATCGCCCGCCATGTCCACCACCTGCTTGGTAAGCGTAACGTTACTGCCCAGCTTTGAAGCGCTGATGGAAAAGTACC
>CADBCX010000201.1 GCA_902793245.1 uncultured Eubacteriales bacterium
CGCTATTGCGGGTCCAGGGCGGTCACCGCCCTGGTGCGGGGTTTAGGGGCCGCACAGGCCCCTGCTTCGTTACCCTTCAAAACATAGCTGTTAAGAATTAAGAAAAAGAAAGTTATAAAAACTTCAGAAAAAACTGACGGGGCTGCCTCGCAATGAGACAGCCCCTTTATACTGGACGCAGATATTACAGCAGGGCGCGCTGGATCTTGCCGCTGGTGGTCTTGGGGAGTTCGTCCTTGAACACCACGATGCGTGGATACTTGTAGGGCGCGGTCCGCTGCTTCACGTAGCTCTGAATCTCTTTCTTGAGTTCCTCGGTGCCTTCCTTGCCCTTGATCAGCACGATGCTGGCCTTGACCACCTGGCCGCGGACGGGGTCGGGCGCAGCGGACACGCCGCACTCCAGCACGTAGGGCAGCTCCATAATGACGGATTCGATTTCAAACGGCCCGATGCGGTAGCCGGAGGATTTGATGAGGTCGTCCACTCGGCCCACATACCAGAAATAGCCGTCCTCGTCCTTCCAGGCGGTGTCGCCGGTGTGGTAAAGATCGTCGTGCCAGTTGCCGTTCACGTTGCGGTCGTCGCTGCCGTAGTAGCCCGTCAGCAGGCCGCAGGCGGGGCCGTGGTCGGTGCGGATGCAGATTTCGCCCACTTCGCCGACCGGCACCGGCTTGCCGCCGTGATCCACCAGTTCCACGTCGTACAGCGGCACGGGCTTGCCCATGGAGCCGGGTTTGGGCACCATGCCGGTGAGGTTTCCGATGATGATGGCGGTTTCGCTCTGGCCGAAGCCCTCCATAATGGACAGGCCGGTGGCTTCCTTGAACTTCTGGAACACCTCGGGGTTCAGCGCCTCGCCCGCGATGGAGGCGTGGACGATGGAAGAAAGATCGTACTTCCGCAGGTCTTCCTTGATGAGCATCCGGTACATGGTGGGCGGCGCGCAGAAGGTCTTGATGTCGTATTCCTTGAAGAGCGGCAGAATGTCGCTGGCATGGAAGCGGTCAAAGTCATAGACGAAGATCGCCGCCTCGCACAGCCATTGGCCGAAGATCTTGCCCCAGCAGGCCTTGGCCCAGCCGGTGTCGGAGATGGTCAGGTGCAGCTTGCCGGGCATGACATTGTGCCAGTATTTGGCGGTGATGTAGTGGCCCAGGGGGTACTTGTGGCTGTGGCACACCAGCTTGGGATAGCCCGTGGTGCCGGAGGTAAAGAACATCAGCATCGGATCGTCGCCGCCGGGGGCGTCGTCCGCCCGCTCGAAGTGGGAGGAATAGTCGGCGTATTCCGTGTCAAAGTCATGCCAGCCCTCGCGTTTGCCGCCGCAGTAAATCAGGTGCTTCACGTTGGGGCACTCGGGCAGGGCCTTTTCGATCTCGCCCGCGGCCTGGCCGTGGCTGGTGCAGATGACGCCGCTGACCTCGCCGGTCTGGAAGCGATAAATGTAGTCCTTGCACAGCAGCTGATCCGTGGCGGGAATGACCACCGCGCCGAGCTTTTCCATCGCCAGCATGGTGATCCAGAAGTGATACTGCCGCCGCAGCACCAGCATGATCCTATCGCCGCGTTTGATGCCCAGGGACTTGTAATAGTTCGCCGCCCGGTTGGACAGCTTGCGGAAGTCCTCGAAGGTGAAGCGCCGCTCCTTCTTGTTGATGTCCAGGTGCAGCATGGCGATCTGGTCGGGATGTTCCTTCGCCAGCTCGTCCATGATGTCAAAGGCGAAGTTAAAGCGGTCAATATTGTGGTAGGAAATGGACGTGGGCGTGCCCGCGTCGTTCACCGTGGTGTCGATATAGCGGTCGGCGATGGTGGCGGTCTTGACGGGCGCGGGGGCTGCCACGGGATGGGCGTGGGCGGTTTCTTCCGATTCCTCGCCGGGAATGACCACAGCCAGGAACACGCAGTCCTGCCCTTCGGCGGCAATCAGGCCGTGGGGGGTGGAGGAATCAAAAAAGATGGAGTCGCCGGCCCGGAGGGTCTCGGTGTGCTCGCCGATCTGGGCCCGCAGCACGCCGGAAAGGATGTAGTCAAATTCCTGGCCGGGGTGGCTGACGGTCTCGATGGGGGCCGCCTGCAATTTGGGGTCGTAGGAATAGCGGGTCAGGTAGGGCTCCACGATGCGCTTGCGGAACAGGGGGGCCAGGTTGCGCATTTCGATGCCTTCAATGTCCGTGACCACTTCGCCCTGGCCGTGGCGGGTGACGGTGTAGTTGGACAGGCGGGGGCTGGCACCCTCGATCAGGTCCATCATGTCCACGCCAAAGGCGATGGCGGCTTTGTGCACGAAGGAGAAGGGCATTTCCACCCTGCCGGTTTCATACTGGGCCACCTCGGCTTCGCTGAAGCCCGTCATGCGCGCCAGCTCGGCGGTGGAAAAGCCTGCGATTTCTTCCATTTCCCGGATACGGGCGGCCACGTCCCGCAGCATCGCGGGGGCCTGGGGAGCACTGGACATAAGCTGAATCCTCCTTGGTGATTCGGGCAGATAAAAACCCGCCCCAAAGTGTTTTCTTTGAGACGGGCTGAATAGCTTTCAGCTCGCGGTACCACTCAAATTGCGCTTTTTGGAAGCGCCGCTCATGGGCTCCTGTTGAAGCCCTCCGCCCTGACGCGCCGGTTCACGGGACGCCCTACTGTTTTTGCTTCAAGCGTCCGGCTCGGAAGCTACAGCCTGGATTCCCGCCGCCGCCGGTTTTCAGCTGCCCCGGCTCTCTTTCGGTTGGCGCAAAACCCCGCCCTCTTCGTCATCGCCTTTGGTATGCGATTGAAAGTAGTTTAGCAAAGTTGCGGGAAATTGTCAACTGGAATTTTTCAGATTCTTCTTGTTTATGCAGCGGAAATACAATTCTGTCCAGCAGGAAGGAGGAAGCCGCCAAAACTTGACTTTTTACCCGGATTGTCGGATAATATCAATTGGTTCATTGTTCATGTTGATTTGCGCGTCCGGCGCGGAAGGGAGGGGAATGCCTTGGCGCATGAGATCGTAGCGGTGCAGCCCCATGGCGTGGCGTACCGGCGCGGGCTTCGCGTAGGGGACAGCATCATCGCCATCAATGGCGAACCCATCCTGGACGAAATCGACTACCAGGCGCTGACCAACCGGGCCAAGCTGGATATCCTGGTGCGCCGGGCCGACGGACGGGAAGAAAACGTCCGCATCATCAAGGCCCGGGAAGCGGGGCTGGGATTGCAATTGGCCGACACCCTGGCCTGCAAACCCTATCCCTGCAAGAACAAATGCGTCTTTTGCTTCATCGACCAGATGCCCCCGGGCATGCGGGAAACCCTGTACGTGAAGGACGACGACTGGCGGCTGTCTCTGATGATGGGCAACTATATTACCCTCACCAACGTGGACGAAAAAGAGTTTCAGAGGATTTTAAAGCGCAAGGCCAGCCCGCTGTATATCTCCATCCATTCCACCGACCCGGAGCTACGGGTGCGGATGATGAAGAACCCCAACGCCCGCTTTATCATGGATAGGCTCCACGCCTTAGCCGACGCCGGGCTGCATTTCCACTGCCAGATCGTGCTGTGCCCCGGCTACAACGACGGGGACGCCCTCAGGAAAACCCTGACGGATTTATCAAACATGTATCCCGCCGCCGTGTCCGCGGCCCTGGTGCCGGTGGGCCTGACCAAATTCCGGGAGGGTTTGGAGCCCTTGAAGCCCTTTGACCGGGCGGGAGCTCAGGCGGTGATGGCCATCTGCCGGGAGTTTCAGAATAAACTGCTGAACGAAATCGGCACCCGGTTCGTGTTCCCCGCGGATGAAATGGTGCTGATCGCCGGGGAAGAGCTGCCCGCCGAAGAGGAGTATGAGGGCTATCCCCAGATCGAAAACGGCGTGGGCCTGCTGCGGAAATTTGAAAACAGCCTGGCCGCCTCCGCGAAGGAGAACACCGAAACCGCCGTGGCCCGCCGGGTGCGCATTCCTTGCGGCACGTCCATCGCCCCGGTGATGGAACGGTGGGTGTCCCAGTACGGGCCGGCGGGCGTTTCCGTCACGGTGCAGCCCATCCGCAACACCTTCTTCGGCGAGACCGTCACCGTCACGGGGCTGATCACCGGGGGAGACCTCATCAGCCAGTTGAAGGACGCCGACGAGGACGAAATCCTCCTGTGCGGCAACACCCTCCGGGAACAGGGGGACAAGTTCCTGGACGACGTGACGCTGGAGCAAGTCCGCGCCGCCCTGAAACCCAAACTCACCGTGGTTCCCAATACCGGGGCGGAATTGTACAGGGCGCTTTTGGGAAAAGACGCTTTTGAGGAAACCTACAAAATCGACCAAGCAATTGATGAAGCGGAAAAAGAAATCGAAGAAGGCGCGGAGACAATTGCGCTGGATGCTGCAATAAACGAGTTTAACAAGAAGCATTGAAGCGGCTTCATTTGTCATCCCGACCGAAGTGGAGCGAGAGCGAAACGGAGTGGAGGGATCTGAGAGAAACGCTTTCCTTCCGGCAACATATTACCCTGCTTCCAGGTCTCTCGACTTCGTTTCGCTGTCGCTCCACTACGCTCGAGATGACAGACTGCGTATTATTCGCTTACTTTCACCAGCGAATCATTCCATCGTTTATTGGCACAGCAGTATTATTCACTAAACAGATTCTGAGGAGGACTGATACGATGCCTTCCGCCAAACCCCTGGTTGCCATCGTGGGACGGCCCAACGTGGGCAAGTCCACGTTTTTCAACACCATTTCCGGACACCGCATCGCCATTGTGGAGGACATTCCGGGCGTGACCCGGGACCGCATTTACGCCGACGTGGAGTGGACGGGCCGGAAGTTCACCCTCATCGACACCGGCGGCATCGACCCCAAGAGCGACGACGTGCTTTTGTCCCAGATGCGCCGCCAGGCGGAAATCGCCATGGACATGGCGGACGTGATCTGCTTCTTCACCGACGCTCGGGCAGGCATGACCCCGGACGACGAAGAAGTCGCCACCATGCTGCGCAA
>CADBCX010000202.1:0-6896 GCA_902793245.1 uncultured Eubacteriales bacterium
ATACATCAGCAGGATGAAGAAGACGCTGAACGGCTCCAGTGTGCCGATGCGGGATGTGGTGATATGCATGAAGTCCAGGGCCAGAAAGGCTGTGCCGGCGGCCGAGAACTTTGCTTCTCCGAACAGGGCATGCAGGATCGCATACATCAGCGGCACCATGAAAATCCCGAACAAAGCCCCGGCGGTCAGGGCCACGTTGCCCACGTCGTATTCCCCGCGCCTGAGCAGCCGCACCCGATGCCGCCGGGTGATCTGCTGGAAGGGGCGCAGGGTGAAAATGCTTTTGTGGTAGCGCTCGCCGCTGACGGCCAGGTTTTCCTGCCGTCCCAGGCGCACATACGGAGAGATGCGGCTTTCCGCCCGCAGCCAGGGAATGAAGAACAGCCTGTCGTTGCGGATGACTTCGATCATTTCCGCTTCTTCGCCTTCGTAGACTGTCTTTTTGGAAAAGCGCCGGGTGTAGGACAGGCCCTTCAGCCCGAAGGCGTTCAGCAGCCAGCGCTGGACAAGGCCGATGACCAGCAGGCCAATCGTCAGTACCCAGCCGTTCATTTGATATTCTCCGTGGGCGCGGGGATTTTGTCCAGCAGTTCCCGGATGAAAGCTTCGTTTTCCCCCGCCTTGCCGTACAGGCCCCGCAGGATCACGCGGTGGGCCATGACCTGCACCGCCAGTTTTTTCACGTCGTCGGGGATCACGTAGTCCCGGCCCTGGATGGCGGCGTAGGCCTGGCTGACCCGCAGCAGCGCCAGCATGCCCCGGGGGGACACCCCCAGCAAAGTCCTGTCCTTGTCCCGGGTGGCTTCGCACAGGGCGGCGATGTAGCCCATCACCGGCTCGGACACCCGGCACTGGCTGAACGTATCCTGGGCGGAAACGATCTCCTCCCGTTCCGACACGGGCTGCAAATTCTCCAAGGGGCTGGAACGGATGAACCGTTCCATGATGCGCAGGGCTTCCTTCCCATCGGGATAGCCCATGGACAGCTTGATGAAAAACCTGTCTAACTGGGCTTCGGGCAGAGGGAAGGTGCCCTGGGTTTCCACCGGGTTCTGGGTGGCGATCACCAGGAAGGGGCGCTCCAGCTTGCGGGTCACGCCGCCCTCCGTCACCTGCTTTTCCTCCATGCATTCCAGCAGCGCCGCCTGGGTGCGGGGCGTGGCGCGGTTGATTTCGTCAGCCAGCAGGATATTGGTGAACACCGGGCCGGGCACGAACTGGAACGCGCCCTCCGAGGGCCGGAACACGCTCATGCCGGTAATGTCGGCGGGCAGCAGGTCGGGGGTGAATTGCAGGCGGGAAAAGCCGCAGCGCATGGACGCGGCGATGCTCCGGGCCATGACGGTTTTGCCGGTGCCGGGCACGTCCTCCAACAGCACGTGGCCCCCCGCGATCATGGCGGCGAAGATCAGGTCAAACTGCTCCTCCTTGCCGATGATGACCCTGCTGACATTCTCCCGGACTTTCTTTGCCAATTTTGCTATATCCTGATATTCCATCGTGATCTCCTTTGAAAGTGAGCTTCAAATTCTGGATTAACGTCAGTCGATGTTTTAATGGATACTTAAGAAACTAACGAATTGAGCTGCAAGGGGTTACGCTGGGCGCTGCGCGCGCCCAGACCTGCGGCAAGGGATTTCATCCCTTGCATCCCAATAGGCGAATAAACAAGCTGGAGAGAGCAAACAAGTTCCGCCTGCTGCGCTGGGGTTTACGAAAGATAGAGGCTTCTGGCCCAAGAAAGCCGGGAAAATCCCAGGGGAAAGTTCACTTTCCCCTGGGGATTATTCCCAGGCTTTCCCCGGATGCAAAGCATCCGGGAAGGCGGCTCTTTCCGCAGGCTCAATCGTCGGAAGTCCGCACAGCGGACATTGCTCGTTTCGCCTGATCTCACCGCCGATGAGATTCCCGCCACTGGCGGTCATCGGCGGTTCGTCCGCCGGGCCAGAAGCACATTGCTCGTTTCGCCTGATCTCACCGCCGATGAGATTCCCGCCACTGGCGGTCATCGGCGGTTCGTCCGCCGGGCCAGAAGCACAATGGCATGAAGCCTGACTTCCGCGTTCCTGCCAGCAACAGCGGGAACCATGATTGTTTTCCCCATCAAGCAGCTTCCGCTATTGCGGGTCCAGGGGGATCATCCCCCTGGTGGGGTCCGGGGCAACGCCCCGCCGGTTCCTCTTGTTTATCTACCCTTTGCAGCATGGTTTTGAATAGTATAGAAACTGTTCTGCTCCCAATCGGTGATAACACCATGACGAAAATATGGATTGCGGATATCCAAGCGCTGGGGCTGAAATTGGATGAACTGCTCCAAGCGCTGCCGCCGGAAGACCGGGAAAAAGCGCTGCGCTACCGAAGGGCGGAAGACCAGCTGCGATGCGCGGCCGGAAGAACCATGATCCGGGCGCTGGCGGCGGAGGCCGGTATGCCGAAGGCACAGCTAATGTTTTCGGCATACGGCAAGCCCGCCTTTGCGGACGGGAAGCCGCAGTTCAATCTGTCCCATTCCGGAAATTGGGTCGCGCTGGCGGCGGGGGATGCCCCGTTGGGGATCGACGTAGAAAAAAGGGAAACATTCGACTGGGAAAGCGTGTCCTGCTTCTTTACCGAACGGGAGCGGGAAAGTATCCGGGCCGACCGGGAACCGCTGCGCCGCTTTTACCGGCTCTGGACCATGAAGGAGGCGTTTGCCAAGGAGGAAGGCAGAGGGCTTTCCCTGTTCGAGGAGGAAACAATCGAAATGGACTGCGCGCAAGGAAAAATCGCCTATCAGGGAAAGCTTCTTTTCCTCCAAACCTGGGAGACGCCGGAGTATACGCTCAGCTTCTGCGGGGAAGAAGCAGCGCGGGCGCCCCATCGGATCATCGCAGAAGAATGGCCTGCGCTGGGGTAAAAGATAATCCCCGCTTCCGGTTGGGAGACGGGGAACCGATAGCGGCTGCCTCAAAACACAGGAGCAGGCCAAGCCCGGTTCTGGGCTTTGGTTTTGGTTTTTTTGTTTTAAAACAGTGAATATGAAACCGGAGGAACATGAAGGGAGAAAACACTGCCATGCAGAAGAATTACCAACGGACATTAAAAGCCTGCTACCTGGGCTTCATCACGCAGGCTATTACGGCCAATTTCGCGCCGCTGCTGTTTCTGAAATTTCATGCTGATTACGGCATCTCTCTGGGAAAGATCGCCCTCATCCCGACCACGTTCTTTTTCACCCAGCTGCTGATCGACCTGTTCTGCGCCCGGTTCGTGGACAAGATCGGATATCGAAAGTGTGTCGTCGCATCGGAAGTGGCGTCCGTCCTGGGTCTGGCCGGGCTGGCTTTCATCCCGGATCTGTGCGCCGACCCCTTTGCGGGCATCATCGCCTGCGTCGTTGTGTACGCCATCGGCAGCGGGCTGATCGAGGTGGTGGGCAGCCCCATCGTGGAGGCCTGCCCCTTCGAGCATAAGGACGCGGTGATGAGCCTGCTCCATTCCTTCTACTGCTGGGGCAGCGTCGGCGTGATCCTGCTGTCCACGCTGTTTTTTGCGGTTTTCGGCATCGGCAGCTGGAAATGGCTGGCCTGCCTTTGGGCGCTGATTCCCCTGTATAACATCTATAACTTCGCCACCTGCCCCATCGAAAGGCTGACGGAAGAAGGCAAGGGCATGACCATCGGCAGCCTGTTCAGAACGCCCGTTTTCTGGCTGGCCCTCATCCTGATGGTGTGCGCCGGGGCGTCGGAGCTTTCCATGGCGCAGTGGGCCTCGGCTTATACGGAGGCGGCGCTTGGCTTCTCAAAATCCGTAGGCGACCTGATCGGCCCCTGCATGTTTGCGGTGACCATGGGCGTCAGCCGGGTGATTTATGGGAAGTACGGCGCGAAGATCAATCTGAACCGGTATATGATCGCCTCCGGCATCCTGTGTCTGTGCTGCTATTTGCTGGCTTCCCTGTCTTCCAGTCCCGTTCTGGCCCTGATCGGCTGCATTCTCTGCGGATTCTCCGTGGGCATCATGTGGCCCGGCACGATCAGCATCACGTCGCCCCGCCTGCCCCAGGGCGGTACCGCGCTGTTCGCTTTTCTTGCCATGGCCGGCGACCTGGGCGGCGCATTCGGGCCGAGCCTGGTCGGCACCGTTTCCCAACAGGCAGGCGACAGCCTGCAATCCGGCATGCTGGCCGGAAGCGTATTCCCGCTGGTGCTGATCGTTTCGCTGCTGCTGCTCGGCAGGAACGCCGCAAAGAAGCAGGCCGCGAAATGAAAGCATTTTCCGCCCGGCTATGGGATGAATGGCGGCTTGTGCCAAGCTCCAGGAAATGGTATCATGGATGGGAAGCGTGAAACTGTCGGCGGCATCGCTCCGGCGACAGAGACGGAAGGAGGCGTTGTGGCCTTATGGCAATGGATAAGGCGGTCAAGAAGGCGTTTATCAGATATACGGAAAAGAAATACCCGGATGAAGCAGAGCGGATCATCAAAAAGGCAGATGAACTGTTTCCGGAATTGTATGCAAAGGCTCCGGATATCGGCGGTTCGGAAAACCTGATGGCATATAATCTCGACATGTTCATTGTTGCGATTTCTTTTTACGAGGCTTCCGATCACAGGATGGACAATAGGATGATACCATATTGTTGCTTTTTCTGTCCACAAGGATTTTTTCTTTTTCTCCGCGTTTCATATTGCCTGCTGTTTCTTTTTTAAATGGGTGATCAGACATTTTTTATAAAACGTTCGAGGATTTCAGCGCGCCGGGGACGAAATTCGGCGTCCTGACGGGGACGGACTGGCCTTTCGACCTCATGGCCCGGTATCCTGAAAGGGAAGTGCTGGCCTTCGATTCCTTTGCGGATATCATAAGGCAGTACAGTTTTTTGGACAGGGGGTTGGGGCCGTTCTTTGGGCGTCAAAGAAGGTTCCCCCGGAAAACTTATTTTACCGCCGCGAAGCCGTTTTCCAGGTCCGCGATGATATCGTCGATATGCTCGGTGCCGATGGACAGGCGGATGGTGTTGGGTTTGATGCCCTGATCCAGCAGTTCTTCTTCCGAAAGCTGGGAATGGGTGGTGGAGGCGGGATGGATCACCAGGCTTTTCACGTCCGCCACGTTGGCCAGGAGGGAGAAGATTTGGAGGGCGTCGATAAAAGCCCAGGCTTCCTTCTGCCCGCCCTTGATCTCAAAGGTGAAAATGGACGCGCCGCCGTTGGGGAAATACCGTTCATACAGGGCATGATCGGGATGCTCGGGCAGGGAAGGATGGTTCACCTTCTCCACCAGGGGATGGTTTTTCAGGTATTCCACCACTTTCTTCGTGTTCTCCGCGTGGCGCTCCAGCCGGAGGGACAGGGTTTCCACCCCCTGCAAAAGCAGGAACGCGTTGAAGGGCGAGATGGCGGCCCCGGTGTCCCGCAGCAGGATGGCCCGGATGTAGGTGACAAAAGCCGCGGGTCCTACCACGTCATAGAAGGAAACGCCGTGATAGCTGGGATTGGGGGCGGCGATGTTGGGATACTTCCCGCTGGCTTTCCAATCGAACTTCCCGCTTTCCACGATGATGCCGCCCAGGGTGGTGCCGTGGCCGCCGATGAATTTGGTGGCGGAATGCACCACGATGTCCGCGCCGTGCTCGATGGGCCGGATGAGATAAGGCGTGCCGAAGGTGTTGTCGATCACCAGGGGCAGGCCGTGGCGGTGGGCGATTTCCGCGATGGCGTCAATGTCCGGAATATCGCTGTTGGGATTGCCCAGGGTTTCCAGGTAAATGGCCCGGGTGTTGTCCTGAATGGCGGTTTCCACTTCCTGGAGGTTATGGGCGTCCACAAAGGTGGTTTGGATGCCGTACTGGGGCAGGGTATGGCCCAGCAGATTGAAGCTGCCGCCGTAGATGGTTTTCTGGGCCACGATGTGCCCGCCGTTCGCCGCCAGGGCTTCGATGGTGTAGGTGATTGCCGCCGCGCCGGAGGCTAGCGCCAGCGCCGCGCTTCCGCCCTCCAGCGCTGCCAGCCGCTTTTCCAGCACTTCCTGGGTGGAATTGGTCAGCCTGCCGTAAATGTTGCCCGCGTCCGCCAGGCCGAAGCGATCCGCCGCGTGCTGGCTGTTGCGGAATACATAAGAAGTGGTCTGATAAATCGGTACCGCCCGGGCGTCGGTGGCCGGGTCCGCCTGTTCCTGTCCTACGTGAAGCTGCAGGGTTTCAAATTTATACTGACTCATTGCTGCTGTCTCCTTTTCTGTTTGTTTTGTGGGGGAAACCACTCTTTGGAGGCCAAAGAGTGGTTTCCCCAGTCCGCAGGCTCAATAGTCGCAACTCCCCTTCATGGGGAGATTGCTCTTTTTCGCCTGATCTCACCTCGAACAGATCATCCGCCACAGGCGGCTGTTCGAGGTTCGTCCCCCTTCCGAGAAAGCCGTAGTAGGGGTGGAAGAAAAAAATCACTCTTTTAAATGTTTATACTACTGTTCCACTCTTTGCCTCCGGTAAACAAAAACCGGGGGCCATCTTTTCAAGCTCCCGGACAAAGGACAGACAGATGAAGGATCATCAGCAACATCGCATCATCTGAAGGCGCGGGGAACAGCCGAACGCCTCTGCCACAGTACATGTCCGGGAGTAAAGCATTCGACAGCACATCATGTTGTAATGGTTCCGGAACATTCCCAACGCCTCCTTTCGGATGAATTGTCTGCATTATATCACCATAAACATACTATGTCAATAGGTAAATGAAAATATTTTTCTCTTGCACGGATGATCATGATTACAACGAAACGACGCTATACGCTTTCCATGCAGTCAAAAAAGCGGATTGATGCAGCCACTCCAGTTCTCCATTCACCTGGATGCCTGTTTCATCAAAATGGAGAACGAATTTCAACAGGATCATCTGCTTGATGCAATCCAGTGCCTT
>CADBCX010000202.1:6935-9941 GCA_902793245.1 uncultured Eubacteriales bacterium
TCCGTATTGCTTCGTCCCTGTAATATGAGCTGGAAACGCGCCTCTTTCTGCCTGACCTGTCATATGACAACAATCACAGCCCATGGCTTCGTGAGCTATGGTTGCCTGCATAAAGCGCTGGATATTGCTGTGAAAATAGACTATCTCCATAAAAATCCTTCCAGTGCCTGTATCCTGCCTCGTGTAATAAAGCCTGACATTCATCCCCTGGATACACCTGAACTTACAAAACTCATGGAGGCCCTCCATGGGGAAAAATATGAGGCACTCATTACAGTAGCACTTTTTACTGGCATGAGATCGGGAGAGCTACTTGGCCTGACATGGGATTGTGTAGACTTTGAGAACGGCTTAGTCCGTGTTACAAAGCAACTTGTCCAGCCAAGAAAAAAAGGAGAAGTATTTCGGTTCGGAACTCTGAAAAATGAAAAGCCCCGCACATTGTCCCCCGCTCCTTTCGTAATGCAGGTGTTAAAAGATCATAAAAGGCAGCAGCGGCTTCATCGGTTGGAGATTGGCCCTGCCTGGAATGATGGTGGTTTTCCGAACCTGGTATTTACACATGAAGATGGAAGCCATCTCTCCCAGCCTACGGTCTGGAAAGAGCTTCAAAAAGTTCTGAAAAAAGCTGGCCTGGAATCTCATCGTTTCCATGATTTGAGACATACTTATGTAGTGAATGCTTTCAGGGCAGGGGATGATGTAAAAACAGTTCAGCAAAACGCAGGCCACTACTCCGCAGCGTTTACGCTTGACCGATATGCACACGTTACGGAGACAATGAGAAAAGAAAGCGCAGATCGAATGCAGCGCTTCATCGAGGCACTTGAAAATGCGAACTGAAAAGCCGGTGGGGGTACCGTGGGGGTACTGAGGGTTCCAAAAATGAAGAAACCCTTGATAAATCAAGGGTTAATGGTCATAAGGAACATTTGCCCTTGGAGAGACTGCGTAGCCATGAGGCTACGCAGTTTTCCTGTTTTGGGGTTTCTGTTCCAGAATAATCGGTGTGGTCAGGATGGGGATATCAACCTGGCCTACAAAATTGAAGATGATCTCGATCTGCTGCTTCCGTTTGCCGCTGGATTTGTCCGGTGCGTGAACAATGATCTTTTGGATGAACTCGTTTGCAATGGTGGGAGTCAGCACGGGAATGTCCACATACTTTCCCACCAGGGCAGAAAAGCGGTCGTAATTGTCCGTTGTTTCCTGCTGTGCTTCGATCCATTCTTCCAGCGCCATGATTTCTGCACGAAGGTTTTCCTGCTCTTCCTCGTAATCCGCTGTCATTTTCTGATAGCGTTCCTCCGGGAGCGAGCCGAGCACATGATCTTCGTACAGCCGGGTCATCAGCTTTTCCACATCGGCCAGCCTTTTCTTTGCCTGCGCCAACTGCTTCTGATCCTGCCGGATGTTCTTTGCCTGGGTATCGCGGGTAGCCTGCATCCATTCTTCCTGGAAGCCTTCTGCGTCTGCCCGCACATAGGTGGTTACTGCTCGGATTCGTTCCAGCACAATATCCCGCAGCACTTCTTCCCGGATATAATGCGCTGTGCATTCGCCTCTGCCTGCTTTGTACCTGGCGCAGGTGTAATGATCTTGCTTCCCGTCCATGCTCTTGCAGGTGCAGAAGTGCATCCTGCTGCCACAGTCGGCGCATACGAGAATGCTTGAGAAAAAGCCTTCCCGCTGCTTCCGCTGGATAGTGCGGTGCCGTTCCTTCCGCAATTCCTGAACTCGATCCCATTGCTCCTTGGGAATGATCGCTTCCTGTGTATCCTCCACGATGAACATGTCTTCCACCCGATTGGGGATGCGCTTTTTCAGCTTATAGGATTTGGAAAAAGTTTTGAAATTGCAGGTGCAGCCGGTGTACTCCATCCGCTCCAGGATCGCCACTGTGGTGCCATCTTCCCAGTGGTAGGGAAAGGGCGGCAGCGGTTTTCCATGGCGCTGGGCATAAACCGTTCTGGATGTGGGCACTTTCTCCTTTTCCAGCAGGTTTGCGATTCGTGTGGGTCCATTTCCAGCCAGGGCCAGGTCGAAAATACGCTTCACCACAGGAGCCGTTTCCGGGTCGATGATCCAATGCCCTTTTCGCATCGGGTCTTCCAGATACCCATAGGGCGGACGATTCATGTGCTCTCCGCTGGTGCCCTTCGCTTTTAGCACCACCCGTACTTTCTTGCTGGTATCGCGCGCGTAGAAATCATTGAACAAATTCCGGATTGGGGTGAAGTCGTCCTGGCCCTTGTCCGAATCCACGCCGTCGTTGACAGCGATAAACCGGACGTTGTTGCTGGGAAACACGATCTCGGTGTACTGGCCCACTTGCAGATAGTCACGGCCAAAGCGGCTCATGTCCTTCACGATGATTGTTTTCACCTGACCTCTTTCCACCATGGACAGCATTTCCTGCATGGCGGGACGGTTGAAGTTGGTGCCGGTGTAGCCGTCGTCCACGAAGAAACGAGTGTTGATGAAGCCGTGGGTATCCGCATACCGCTGGAGTAAGGCGCGCTGGTTCTGAATGGAATTGGATTCGCCTTCCAGGTCATCTTCATTGCTGAGTCTGCAATATAACGCGGTGATCTGCTGCTGATTCATGTTTGAATCCTCCTTCTGTGAATCAGCCGGCAGGTCCGTAGTGCACGGTTCCATTGTATCATATTCCCGGGCAATTGTCATCCCTGCCACACCGCCTTATCAGGCATGGGATCGGTAAAAATGAGCCGTTTCACCTTATCCGTCAGCGGTTCGGTGCCGCCGCATTCCGTGTGGATGATATACCAAGTATTGCCGATCTTCCGCAAAATTGTCCCGCAGAATGGATTATCGTCAAATAATCCCGGCGGAGGATCGTCCTTAAAGTGTTTCTGCCCGCTTAGGCCGTCCGAAAACTGCTCTGCTTGACTGACAAAGAATTGCTCGCTATAATGACAAAAAGCGACGAAAGGAAAGGTCATTGCGAGCTGCGTGTCTTGGCGGACCTGCTTCGCAATGACC
>CADBCX010000203.1 GCA_902793245.1 uncultured Eubacteriales bacterium
TGATGGAAGAAAAAGGCTTGAAGCCCCGGGCATTTTATATGGGCGGAGGCACGCCGACCTCTCTCAGCGCCGCCATGCTGGATCGGGTGCTGACCGCCGCCCAGCCCTTCATCGACCGGGCCATGGAAGTGACCGTGGAAGCGGGCCGCCCGGACACCATCGACGCGGACAAGCTGGCCGTCATCCGCAGCCACAAAGCCACCCGCATTTCCATCAATCCCCAGACCATGCACGACGAAACACTGCAAAAAATCGGCCGCCGCCACACCACCGCCCAGACCGAAGCCGCCTATGCTTTAGCCCGGGAGGCGGGCTTCACCCACATCAACATGGACTTAATCGCGGGCCTGCCGGGGGAAAACTTAGACATGTTCCTGCAAACCCTGGTCTGGAGCCGCGGCCTGGCCCCCGAAAGCCTGACCGTCCACACCCTGTCCATCAAGCGCAGCAGCCTGCTGCACCTGTGGGAAGCGTCGCTCCCGGACGGGGATATGGTGTCGCGGATGGTGGACGCGGGCCGGGAGGAAGCGGCGAAGCGCGGCATGAAGCCCTATTATCTCTACCGCCAGAAGCACATGGCGGGCAACCTGGAAAACGTGGGCTACGCCCTGCCCGGCCACGCCTGCATCTACAATGTGGATATGATGGAGGAAACCGGCCACGTGCTGGCCTGCGGCGCGGGGGCTATCAGCAAGCGGGTGGACCCGTCCATCGGGCGCATCGAACGGGCTCCCAACGTGAGCGAAATCAAAAACTACATCGACCGCACGGACGAAATGCTGCAAAGAAAGCAGCTGCTTTGGCAGGCGGACTGGAACACGGGAAACAAAACGGAAAGGAACTGAGTGCCATGAAAATCGGATTCTGCGCGAAGATCGACCGGATCGGCGAAGTGGCCGCCGCGGGCTTTGATTACATCGAACTGCCGGTGAGCGAAACTGCCGCCTGGACGGAGGAGGAATTTGAAACGGCCCTGGCCAAGGTGCGGGAATCGGGCATTCCGGCCCCGGCGTTCAACGTGCTGTTTCCCGGAACGCTGGAGCTGCTGAACCCCGGCACCTCCGATGAAGCCATCACCGCTTACCTGCGCCCGGCGTTTTCCCGGGTCAGGCGGCTGGGGGGCAAGGTGGTGGTGTTTGGCAGCGGGAAGAGCCGCATGCGTCCCGACGGCATGCCCTACGATGAAGCGTTCCGCCGCCTCGCCGAGGTGGCCCGCCTGATCGGAGGGATCGCCCGGGAATACGGCCTCACCATCGCCATCGAACCGTTGAACCGGGGCGAAACCAACATGATCAATTCCGTGGCCGAAGGCGCGTGCCTGCGGGCGGCGGCGCATCATCCCGCCGTACAGCTTCTGGGGGATTATTACCATATTGCCAGGGAACATCAGCCGCCGGAGGACATCGCCCGCGTGGGCGGGATCGTCCACTGCCATATCGCCACCGAGATCGGCCGCCGCGCGCCGCAGGAGGCCGAGGAAGGCTTCAAAGCAATGTTCCGGGCTATGAAGCAAACGGGATACGAGGGCCTGGTCAGCGTGGAGGGCGGCGCGGATGATCTGGCTGTCGAAGGCCCCCGGGCGGCTGCCCTGCTGAAAAAGCTCTGGGAAGATGCGTAAGCGTCCCGCGCGCAGACGCGTCTGCGAAAAAACGCCGGTTCCCGCTTGACGGGAAAGGCCGATGAGAGTATAATGTGTAAGTCTACCGCAGAAAGGAAACGCATAACCGCGTTCAAACAGCATTTTTACAACGAGAGGAAGAGAATCATCATGGCCAACAAATCCGCATCCATCCGCAAACCCGTCACTTCCGGCACCAAGGGCTTTATCTGCCTGATCGTGCTGTGCGCTGTGCTGGTGTTTGTTTCCTGCCTTTCCCTGGTCGGGATGCCCCTGGACAGCGAAGGCGTGAATATCCTGCTGCCCTGGGTGCCCGTGAGCAGCGAAAAATGGCCTGCTTCCCTGCCGCTGGATCTCTCCCTGGGCGGCGGCACTTATACGGAATACAGTTATACCCTGCCCGAAGGCGCGTCTGTGGATGCTTCCGTGGCCGCCATGCGGCAGCGCCTGACGCAGCTGGGCGAAAATGACGCTGCCCAGGCTGTTGCCCTGAAGGGCGACACCCTTCGGCTGGAGCTGCGCAAAATGTCCGAGACCGAACGCCTGAGCAAGCTGAACACCGCCACCAAGCACGCCAGTTTCGTGTTTTCCGACACCGACGGCAACGCGGTGCTGACCAGCAAGGACATCACGCAGGCAAAGGCCGCCGCGAAAAGCAGCGGTTCCTCCTACAGCGTTTCCCTGGAATTTGATCTCACCGCTGAAGGCGTAAAGAAACTGCAGGAAGCGAACCCCACTTACCTGAGCGTTACCTGCGACGGTGAAAGCGTGAGCACCTATGCGTATGTCAGCGACAATAAAGTGATTGCCAGCATGGGTCTGGGCGACAGCGCCTACCAGCTCGCCGGCACCTACGCCTTCCTGGCCAATACCGGCGACGTGGAAGCGACGTTCAGCCAGAACGCCACCGGCAATGTTCCCGCTTCCTCCGGCATCGTGCTGAAGGTGGTCATTCTTCTGTGTGCGGCGCTGCTGGTATGCGCCCTGATTTATCTGGTGGTCATCGGCAAGCTCACCGGCGTTTCCGCTTTCATCTCCGTGTGGTGCACTGTCGTGCTGGTTTTCTTCTTTGAGGCGACGGTCGTTATCCCCTCCTCCACCACGCTGAACACAGCTTCCCTGGTGGCTCTGCTGCTGGGCATCCTGCTGTCCGTTTATGCCGCCGTCACCCGTACCGACGCCATCAGCAAGCAGATTGGCGAAGGCAGCGCTCCCAAGCAGGCCACCAAGCTGGGCATGAAGAACGCCGCCAAGAATGTATGGCTGGCTCACGGCGTGGCCATGGCTGTAGCCCTGGTGCTGATGATCTTCTCCTTCACCCGGAGCATCGGTTACGCCCTGTGCGTGAGCCTGATTGCCAGCGCGCTGTCCACCCTGGCGATGCGCGCGTTCCAGCTGTGTTTCACCACCATCACCAACAAGCCTGCCCTCTTTGGCAAAGTGAAATAAGTTCTTTTCAGGGTGCCGGTTTTCACACGGCACCCTCTTTTTATCCTTTTTTACGCCCATTCCGGAGGTATGCCATGCTGACGCTTTCCCTCGCTCCCCAGACAGGCGCATTGCCGTCGCTTCCGAACATGCCGGGATGGCTGGCCCGGCTGCTGGCGGCGCGGGGTATCGCAACGGCGGAGGAAGCGGAACAGTTCCTGCATCCGTCCCGCAATCAGCTGCGGAAGCCGGAAGCGCTGCATGACCTGGACAAAGCGGCGGAGCTGATCCGGAACGCGGCGGGGCAGGGAAAGCGGATGGTGATCTACGGGGACTACGACGCGGACGGGGTGTCCGCCTCCGCCATCCTGTACGAAACTCTGCTCCTGCTGGGAACAAAGGCGGCGGTCTATCTGCCCGACCGGCACAGGGAAGGCTACGGCCTGAACGTCCCCGCCGTGGAAAAGCTGGCGGGAGAAGCCGATTTGCTCATCACCGTGGACTGCGGCATCACCAGCATTCAGGAGGTCAGGCGGGCGAAGGAGCTGGGCATGGCCGTGATCGTGACCGACCACCACCGGCATTTGGAAGAACTGCCGCCCGCGGACGCGGTCATCTCGCCGCTGCTGGGGGATTATCCCTTTCCCGGCCTGTGCGGGGCGGGCGTGGCCTGGAAGCTGGCGCTGGCGCTGGCAGGCGAACAGGCCATGGAGCTGATGGAGCTTGCCCTGAAGCGATGCGATCTCCCTGTCCTTCTCAGCCTCGGCCAGCTGCACCGCGGAATCCTTCTGCCTTTTCAGCTCCTCATTGAATTCCCGATCCCTGACCTGCTTCTGGATCGCGGCATAGCTGTTTTCGTCGATCGTAAACACCTTGCCGCACTCGGGGCATTTGATCTCTTTCATGTTGATATCTCCTTGCCTGCAGACAGCTCAGGCAGCCGCTGCGTCTTCCTCGATGCCGACGAAATCCAGGATCTGCGACGCAGTCATAGCCTGCTGTTCATTCGCCGTCAGGCTTGCTGTCCCATCTCCCGATTGAACGCCGTAATTGCCGAACTGCGCATGGTTGCCGCCTTTGATCACCAATTCCAGTGAATCGTCCGGCCAAAACGTTTTCCCTTTCTCATACTGTTTCATCCGCAGCACGCCGTCCTCCGTACCATAGATAGACAGCAGGGACAGATCGTCGCTGAGCTCTTTGGTCGGATAGGCGGCCAGCAGGATCACGCCGCGCAGCGCATCGCCGTGCGCAGCCGCATAATCGGCAGCGATCGCACCGCCCAGCGAGTGCCCGCCGATATACCAGTTCCGGTAGCTATGCCGCGCCATCACGGCATCGGCCCGGTTCATCCCAAACACGGCCAAGCGGAAGGGCATCTTTACCAGGCACACATCCATGCCGCCGGCGGCGATCCGGTGGAGCAGCGGCGCATAAGCCGTTTCTTCCACTTTGCCGCCGGGATAAAAGATCAGCGCATTGTCCTCCGAGGGGCCGTCAAACAGCAGGCCGTAATCCGTCGGCAGGACGGTAACGGTCTCATCCGAAATTAGCGCCTGCAGCGCCTGGTCGTCAGCGTGGGAAAAAACTGCCGTATAGGCAAAAAACAAAATCAGAATGACGAACAGGCTCCCGGCGGTGATCCGCCATCCCCTTATCCGGGTCCGCATCAACCTCATCTCCGCTTATTCGCTGTGTCCGAGCAGGAAGCAGAGCGTCCCTTCCGGATACACGGCAAACATCAGATCCTTCCTGTCTCCGAGAGCACTGGAAATGCTTGTCTGCAGCTTTCTTCTGGTCCTTCTTCTGCTCGTAGGCGAGATCTGCGCCCCAATCTGCCTGAGTGAGGCGATCCAGAAACAGGAAAAGACCGGCGTCTTCTCTATCCTCAAG
>CADBCX010000204.1 GCA_902793245.1 uncultured Eubacteriales bacterium
AGAAGAGTATGACCTTTATCAGTCATCAGGGAAACACTATGATATGGTCAGACTGGAGTTGATGCGCAGATTCGGCTATTACATTACAGAGTCCAGCGAGCATTCGTCTGAATATACTCCTTACTTTATCAAGAAAGAGTATCCGGAATTGATTGACCGCTATTGTATCCCGTTGGATGAATATCCCCGCAGATGTATCAGGCAGATCGAGGATTGGAAGAAGCGGGGCCATGAGCTGACTGACAATCCGTATCTTAGCCATACCCGCTCAAAAGAATATGCAAGCTATATTATGGAGGCAATGGAAACGAACAAGCCTGCAAGAATTGGCGGTAATGTGCTGAACAATGGCCTGACCGTGCTGGTGGAGCCGATGCCGTACCTGCGGTCGGTGAGCATCGGGGCGTGGGTGAAGGCAGGGAGCATGCTGGAAGCGCCCGGGGAAAACGGCCTTTCCCACTTCATGGAACACATGGCGTTCAAGGGGACGCAGAAGCGGAGCGCCCGGCAGATCGCGGAGGAGATGGACTTTATCGGCGGGCACCTGAACGCCGCTACCAGCAAGCTGTGCACCAACTACTACGCCAAGGTGATCGACGAGGATTTGCCTGTTGCCGCCGATATTTTGGCGGACATTGTGTGCAATCCGGCGCTGGACCCTGCCGAGACCGACAAGGAACGGGGCGTAGTGCTGGAAGAAATCTCCATGGTGGAGGACACCCCGGAGGACGTGGTGTACGACGTGCTGGCCGAAGCGGTATTTGGTACGCAGTCTTTGGGCCAGACCATTTTAGGCCCGGCGGAAAAGATCGCGGCCTATACCCCCGACGACTTGCGGGCGTTCCGGCAGCGGCATTATGGCCCCAAGAACGCCGTGGTGGCCCTGGCGGGGAACGTGGAGATCCAAAGGGCAAAGGATTTAATGGAAGAAAAGTTCGGCTCCTGGCAGGGCGCGGCGGGAGAAGAATTTCCCGAAACCGTCGCCATCGACCAGCCTCGGAAGCTGGCGAAGGACAAGGACACCGAGCAGGTGCATCTGTGCGTGTCCTATCGCAGCCATGAGATGGGCAGCCCCGACGTGTACCCCACCGCTGTGCTGAATAATATTTTGGGCGGCGGCATGAGCTCCCGGCTGTTCCAGCGCATCCGCGAGGAGCTGGGCATGGCGTATACCGTGTATTCCGGCCCCAGCAGCTATCCCCACTGCGGCGAGTTCACCATCTACGCCGCCACCAATCCCAAGAACGCCAAGGTGGTGCTGGAGCAGATCGACATCGAAATCAAGAAGCTGCTGGAGGGCGGGGCCACCGAAAAGGAATTCACCATGAGCAAGGCCCAGCTCAAGGGCAGCTTCATCCTGGGCCTGGAGAGCGCCTACAACCGCATGAGCGCCCTGGGCCATAATCAGATTCTTCTGAACCGGGTCATCCCGCCGGAGGAAACCATCGCCGCCATCGAGGCCGTCACCATGGACGACGTGGCGGCCGCCGCAAACCGCATCCTGACCGGACCCCGGGCTTACGCCGTGGTGGGACGGAAAGCGGATAAATATCTGCAATACATGAAGTAAAGGAAAAAGACAGAACAAATAAAGGGTTGCGCTGGGATTTGGGGTGAATCCCGGCGCAGCCCTTTGTTTTTTCCCTGAATCATCACCGTTTTTTATACAGCACCAGTTCCGGATTGACGCCGTCTTTCTCATAGGTGCAAATCAGGATAAAGTCCATGTTCGCCAGAATACCGAAGCAGCGGTCGCCGCCGAATTCGGATTCCAGCTGGGTTCCCAGGTAAGTCGTCCCGTCGTCCAGGAATTTTGCGTTCATGCCGCTGGGCAGCCGGTATTCCAGATTGACAAAGCGCCCGACAAGCGCGTTCAGCTTTTCCACCCTGGGCATTCCCTCGATGTGCAGGCCGTTGATTTCCTCGATCAGCTGCCGCTTGAACGCCTCGAACTGGCCGTCGTCGCTGAGCTCCTCGTACCGTTTCCAGTAATCCAGCTGGGGCAGCGTTTGCTTCAAATAGGCGCGGGCCTGGTCTTCCGTACAGTTTTCATTCACCATATGGCCGACGCAGACGTCGATCAGGTCGTCCAGATTGCTGTAGGTGTAGGTTCCGTCCGCGTAGCACCATTGGCAGTATTCTTCATTGGGGGTTCCGTCCTTGTCCCTGCCGATGATGGAATCATCCAGCGGCATGCCGCAGCACTGACAGATCAGCGGGTGGGGCGAGCCCAGCAGCGTGTTGATGGAGACGCGGAAGAGCTTCGACAGCAGCTTCAATGTTTCCGTGTTCGGCACGGTTTCGCCGTTTTCCCAGCGGGATACCGCCTGCCGGGTCACAAAGACTTTTTCCGCCAGTTCATCCTGGGAAAGGCCGCTCTTGGTTCTGAGTTTGTAAAACACATTCTGCTCGTTCATGCAAGCACCTCCCTGTAACGTTTGTTGATTTCATTGTATTACAGAGATTCCCGGAAGACAAGCAACTGGCTGTTGCTTCAGGCTCTTGCCTGCATCAGCGCCAGGGCGGGCTGCTCGCTCAGGTCCTGCTTCGTGACGCGCAGGAGAGGCAGGGAAGCGGCGCCCTCCGCCCGCATCAGGCGCAGGAATTCCTTTTCGTCGCTGATGGGCCAGCCCGCGTTGACGGCGGTTTTGTAGTGCATGGGAATAACGATGCGGGGCTTGACGGCTTGCACCGTATCATAGGCTGTTTTGGAATCAATCGTAAAGAACCCGCCGATGGGGATCATCAGGATATCCGCATTGCCGATGGCCTTGATTTGTTCGGCGGTCAGGGGCGCGCCCTGGTCGCCCAGATGAACCAGCGTCAGGCCCTCCATCTCGATCTTCATGATCAGGTTCGGGCCGCGCTTTGCACCGCCCGCATCGTCGTGGACGGAAGGAATCGCCGTCACCTTCACCTCCGGCGCGGGATACCATTCCCCGGCCTGGTCGATGATGGCGGGCGCGCCGGTGGCCTTGGCGGTGTAATTATGGTCGCCGTGGCCGTGGGTCACGGTCACGGCGTCGGCACGGTATTCGCCCATGGGATAGCCCACGTGATCGTCATAGGGGTCGGTGAGCAGGGCGAAGCCGTTGGCGGCTTCCAGATAAAACTCCGAATGTCCGTGATAGGTGATCAGCATATCAGTGCGCTCCTTTCGGGTTTTCGATGGCGTATATAATTAACTGCCCCGCCGCTTTGGGCAGGGGAATATGCTTCCGCTGGGCCTCCGCCACGGCGGGCGGCAGCAGGCGTTCCAGGCCCGGCAGGTCGCCCGTGTCCAGCGCTTTCAGCGTCAGGCGAATCAGATACAGGTTATCGGGGCAGGGGTCCGCGCCCGTTTTTTGCAGATGCAGCGCCAGGGAACGCAGCCAGAAGCATTCTTCCGTCAGCGGCACTTCGGTATCCCGCAGGCCGCCCGCCAAGTCAAGATATTTCTTCAAAGCGCCATCCACATAAGCCAGCCCATCCCGAATTTCAACCGTAAATCCCGCTTCGCGCAGGGCATCGGAAACAGGCGCTTCCCCCCCATGCCGGGGATAATCGCTGACAAACAGGCCATCCCCCTGGTCACGGCGCAGAAAGCCCCGGGGAATCAGGCGGCGCATCTCTTCCCGCCAGGTGTCCAAAACGCTCACTGCTTGCCCGCCGGACAGAACCGGATGCGCAGCTCGTGCATGGCGGCAAACTGCCCCTGCAGATCCAGCTGGTAGGTCAGGTTCACTTCGCCCACAGGCCCGTCCTGCACCTGGTATTTCACATGGGTGGGATACACGCCCATCGCCAGGTCGCCAAAGGGCGTCCGGTAATTGCCCTCAAAGCGATGGCCCTGGTCGAACACCATGCTGGTGGAAAAAGTGCCGGTACGCTGCATGGTCACAACGCCGCGGTCCAATGTCAGCGTCACGTCGCTGCTCTCATTGTCCGGCTGGGTTTCCGTGTAGTCGATGCGCCACAGTCCCTTGTCCCCGCTCATGGTGCCGGTGGTCAGCAGCCGGATGGAATCGCCCGGCTCATCGTCATCGTGGGTCCAGCCCATCACCGACAGCAGTACTTGCTGTTTTTTCTTCATATTCCGTAAAATCCTCCCAGATACAGTATACCAAAAGCCATAACATCATGCAAGAGGATACTCGCATTTTCGCCTGCGGGGAACATATGGCGGGCCAGATTCGCCGGTGCAGCAAAAAAACAATCATTTTACAAAGTATTTTTATCTTTTGGTTGAATTCTTTCCATAAATTATGTATAATATAGAGAAGTGATATTCTGACACCGTTTACCGTGCGAAGAAGATGTATAAAGGAGAAATGCCCGATGAAAAAAAGCGAGAAGCTCCTATGGTCATTCACTGCGGCTCTCTGTCTGATGGTGTTGATCGCCGGCGTGATGCTGGTGAGAAGCAACAATACGAACAAAACCAATCAGAGCGCCCTGTCCGACCTGGAAAGCAGGCTGCGTTCGGTTAATGATGAACTGACGGAGGCGCAGGCCCTTGCCGATGAAAAAGAAAAGGAGCTGGAAGCCCAGGCTGCCGCCCTCAGAAAACAGGTTGATGAAGCGCAGCAGACGGTAGAAAGCACCGCCAGTGAACGCGATGCATTGGCTGTCCGCGTCCAAGCCATGACAGAAGAAGCGGAACAGGCCGCGAAGAACGCCGAAGAATCCGCCGCGCAAATCGCTGCCCTCAACAGCCAATTGAAAACCAGCCAGGATGATCTGGCCGCCGCCGTGCTGAAAACTGAAACGCTTGAGAACAACATTGCCTCCCTGAATCAGCAGTTGGAAACCACGAAATCCGCCGCTGCAAAGGATGCCGAGGCGTCCGCCGCGCAGGCGTCCGCGCTCACCGCCCAGCTGAAAAAAGCGCAGGAAGACCTGACCGCCGCCAGGCTGAGAATTGAAACACTTGAAAATGAC
>CADBCX010000205.1 GCA_902793245.1 uncultured Eubacteriales bacterium
CAGGGTCTTATGAAACTGGTCGTCCACCAGGGAGCGCAGGTCGTCCTTGCCGGAACGCAGCTTTTTGCCGGAGGCCAGAATCTTTTCCGCCAGCTGGTTCTGCTTCACGTTCTGCCGCCACGTGTAGATGAAGGCCACGATGAAGAACAGGGTCAGCACGCCGTAGAGCAGGATTTTGAAGGAGTTGTCGTGGAATGTGGTCACTTCCACGTCTAAGATTTCGTTGTATTCTTTGGTCGGCCCCTGGACACCCAGGGTGGCCAGCATCCCCAGCCAGTAGCCGCCAGCCAGCACCATGTAGCCGATGAAGACCACTTCAAACAGCAGGAACAGGATGCCGCGCAGGATCTGGCCCCGGGCCAGGCAGCCAAAGCCCATAAACACAAAGGACAGCTTGGTTTTCCAGTCGCCATGGATGAAGGTGGAGCAGATGTCCGCGATCTCCTTCCCGATGGTGACGCCCGCGCCTTTGATCAGGTTCCACAGGGCCAGCAGCAGGTTCAGCAGGGCCTTGGGGATCCCGGCAAAGAAGCTCAGGAATTTGTACTTGAATTTCTCGCCCTTCGAGAGCTTCAGAAATTCAAGGTCTGAATACGTTTTCATGCCCTCGATACACTCCTTTTCAAGAAACGGTTTTGCCGCAAGATGATTCCTCATATACAAAGGGGCCGGAGCCAATCGGAATTGGCCCCGGCCGGTCCGGTTTTACCGATTGCTGGATTGGGTCAATCAAGCAATATCGTTTCGATTATTCAGCGGAGATGGAGACTTCGCCGGTGGATTCGTTGAAGATGACGAAGTAGGTGCCCGCTTCTTCCACCTTGAAGTTGTCGGCCGGGAAGTTGTTGTCCCAGCTCAGGCCCTGGCGAACCTTGAATTCGGTGCCGGCGTCCATCGCAAAGGCTTCGTCGCTCTTCCATTCGGAAGCGGAAACCTTGGTCATGGGGAAGTCCTTGTCCCACATGGAGCCAGCTACGGCGCCGATCACGGTCCAGCCGAACTTCACGTCGTCGCTCATGGTGAACAGGGCGGAAATCTTGTCGGTGTAGTTGTCCAGAGCAGCCTGCAGGCCAGCGTCGTCGGCAGCGGCCTTCACGTCGTCAGCAATAACCTTGGCGATGTCCCACCAGGAGCCGTGAATCTGGCCCTGCGGCACGGAGTAAGGAGCCTGCTTGATGAGGGCGGCCAGGCCGGGGTTGGCCTGCACGGCGTCGGAAGCCTGGGCGGCCACGTTGGAGGGGCCCCAGCTCAGGGCTTCAAAGCGTTCCATCTGGCATTCTTCGCCGGTCAGGTACTGGGCCAGGCGATGCAGCGCGGCGGCCTTTACGGCGTCTTCCTGAGGCTTCACGCCCAGCAGCTTGCAGCCGTTGAAGGAGCCGATGTGGTACTGCTGGCCGTCCACCTCGAAGGAGGGCAGGTCGGTCACGCCCATGTTGTCGCCCAGCATCTTGGCGATGTCTTCATAGGCCCAGATACCAGTCACGACCACAGCAGCGTCGGAAGCGAAAGCGGAAGCTTCGGAGGAGCTGAGGCTGAAAGGAGAATCCACCAGTTTCTTGAGGCCCTTGGCGGCAATCAGGCCCTGGGGGCTGTTGAAGGTGTCATGCACTTCGATGAAGGAACCGTCGTTGTCGGTCACCCATTCGGACACGCAGCCGGTGCCGAAGAAGAAGGCGGCCAGGTACCAGGCGGAGGTGTTGGTTTCCATGGCGAAGTACTTCTGGGCCTTTTCGCAGTCAGCGATCAGGGCTTCCAGAGAATCCACATCCTCTTCGGGGATGACGGACTTGTCATAGTACATGAAGTAGCCGTTGTCGCTGGTCAGCGGGTAGGCGTACAGGGTGTCGCCGGAGGTGGCGGCAGCCACGGTGCCCGCGTCGTTGTTGGCGATGACGGCTTCAGCGGCCTTCTTGCCCAGCTTGGCCAGCGCGCCGGCCTGCACCAGACGGGCGAACTGGTCCTGCGCGAAGCAGTACAGGTCGCCGCCGGCTTCCACGTCGGTGATCATGTTGGTGCCGGCATCCGCTTCGGACACGGCTTCCACCGTGGCGTTAAAGGTGATGCCCGCGTCGTTGGTCTTGTTGAAGTTGTTGATCTGCTGTTTGGTCAGGTCCACGGCCTTTTCAGCCACCCACACCTTGATGTCATAGGTGCCTGCCAGGTCGCTTGCCAGCGCGGTGCCCATCAGGGACAGCGTCATGACCAGCGCCAGCGCAATAGACAGGAACTTTTTCATGAGACATTCATCCTTCCATATAATTTTTTAGACCAAATATCGCCGCGTTTTCGGGCGTGGCACAAACTTATTTGGCCTTTTTTCATTCGCTATTTTACCTTTCTTTGACCGTTTTGTCAAGATTTTTTTCGGCGGAATTGTACGAAAAATGTATTGATTTTTATGGGAAAAAGTCATTGAACCGGGGTGAGCAGGGCGTCGTCGATCTTTCCCCAGGCGCCCGCGCCTTTGCCCTGGCATTTCACGTACACGCCGACTGTCACGTCTGCCCCCGCGGGATGGAAGAATTCCGGAATCGTGCCGGTGTCCCAGTTATTCCAGGAGGTGATCTTCATCGGCGCGGTGGCGACAGTTTCCCCGTTAAGCTTCACGAAGGCGTAAGCCTCGTACTCCCCAGCGTCGCCGCCCATGATGGAAATGGAGAAGGAAAAGTTCCCTTCTGGCAGGCCGTCCACCTGCTGCTCCAGGGTGAATTCCACGCTGTTCTGCGCGGCGCTCCAGAAGTGGGCGTGCTTCGTGCCGGTCAGGGAATCGTTCTTCTTGTCCTCCACATACAGCTGGTCGGCGTGGCGCAGGTCGTGGAACGTCCATCCCTCGCCGCCGTTCTCAAAGCCGGGGTCGCGGATGTAGTTGGACGGCGCTTCTTCCCCGCCGGCGGTCTTTGCTTCTTCCGGCTGTTCTGTTTCAGGCGCTTCGCCGTACCCGTCGCGCATGAGTTGGAACACCTTTAAGGATTCCAGGGGATGCCCCGACGGGTCGAAGAATGCCTGGTTGTCCACGGCGCTGCCGCCGAAATACTGCCCCGCGTCGTTGGGGTCATAAACGGAAGCGAAGCTGGACGCCCAGCCGGAGCCGTACTTTTCCCACAGCGTGCTGTTCTCCTCCCGGGACGCGCCGCCCACGGTGATCCAAGCCCCTTCCCAGTACACCATGCCGATGGCGTTTTTCGTGCGGTTCACCAGGGTGTCCGCAATGTCCCGCAGGCTGTTCACCTGGCCCTGGACGGTATAGGGATAGTTCTTCTCCACAGCGCTTTCGTCGCTGATGGTGTTGCCGGAAAAGTCGCTGTCCTCGCCGGTATAGGCCCAGGAGGTTTCCATCACGATTACGCGCTTGCCGTAGGTCTCCGCCACCTGGCTCAGCACCGCGGCCAGGTTGTCCAGGTCGCCGTGCCAGTAGGGATAATAGGAGGAGGCGAATACGTCGTAGTCCACCCCGTTTTCCGCCATCGTCTGGGCGTACCAGGCATAATTGCCAGTGTTCTGCGGGTCGGTGAAATGGAGGGAGGCCAGCGCGTCCGGGCAGGTTTCGCGGACGGCCTGAATGCCCGCTTTCATGAGCCGGGTGATCTTGCCCCAGTCGGTTTCCCCGCACAGCCCGCCGTTGGTTTCATTGCCCACCTGCACCATGGCCACGTCCACGCCGCCGTCCCGGAGCAAAGCGAGGCTTTCTTTTGTAAATTGGTACAGCGCTTCCGTTTTTTCTTCCATATTCATATCCTTCCAGGCTAAGGGAACCATCTGCTTGCCGGGGTCGGCCCAGAAGTCGGAGTAGTGGAAGTCCACGATCAGCTTGAGGCCGTACTTCGCCGCCCGCTTGCCGATGGCGAGGGCGGTTTCGATGTCGCAGTTGCCGCCGCCGAAGCCCCGGCCCTGGGCGTCATAGGGATGGTTCCATACCCGCACGCGGATGTGGGTGATGCCGCTGTCCGCCAGAATCTTCAACAGATCCTGCTCCTGGCCGTCGAAGCCGTAGTATTTCACGCCGCTGTTTTCCTCGGCGATCACGCTGGAAATGTCCATGCCGAAAATGAAATTCTCCGGCAGGTTGTCCACCTTTTTCACATACAGTTCGGTTTCGGCTGACGCGGCCAGGGGCAGCAGCAAAAGCAGCGCCAGCAGCAGAGCAACGGTTTTTCCCTTCATGGTTTTCTCCTCCTCATCGCAGGTTCAAAAGCAGGTTCGCCGCGGCCAGGGCGGCATTATCCACGGCGTTTTCAAGGGATGGATTGTGCCTGGACCGGTTGCCGAAGCAGAGATAATAATCCAATTCCGGTTCGCCCAAAGGCCGGTAGTTGATAAAGTCAGCGGCAATGCCGGCTTGCGTTTCCGCGTCATACGCCCGGACGCCCCAGGCATCGCCCTCCCTGATTTCTTCCGGCAGGGGCGTCAGCCAGTCGCCGTAGGTTTCCATGTGGTCGGCGCGGATGATGAACAGGTCGGCGGCTTTCAACTGTTCCCCGTCCAGCATGGCGTAGGTGAAGGGATGGACTTTCACCATTTTGATATTCCCGCCCAGTCCTTCTTCCAGTTTTACCGCCAGCCCTGTGGCGTCCGTCACCTGGGTGTCGATGAACAGGGTGATCTTATGCGCGGCGTCGGTATCGGTGATGCGGGTGAACACAAAGCCCCACACCAGCACCGACAGCATGAGCCACAGAATCAGCGCCGGAATGAGCGAGAAAAACTTTCTAATCTTACTCATGAAGCACCTCGAAAGCCGTGATGTACTTTCTGACGGTCTCCACCCGCACAAGCGCGCCCTCTGGCGGCAGGCGGCGGGCCAGGCTGGCATCCACATTCAGCGTGACCGTTTCCTCGCCCTGTTGGATATGGGCCTTCTTCACGATGATGCTTTT
>CADBCX010000206.1 GCA_902793245.1 uncultured Eubacteriales bacterium
GGTCGATGGTGTCGGGGCGGCCTGCCTCCACAGTTACTTCCATGGCGCGGTCAATGAAGGGCTGGGCGGCGGAGAGCACCCGGTCCAGCATGGCGGCGCTGAGGGAGGTCGGCGTGCCTCCGCCCATGTAAAAGGCCCGGGGCTTCAACCCTTTTTCTTCCATCAGCGCCAGCGTGCCAGTGATCTCCTTTTCCAGCGCGTCCACGTAGGGCGGCAGCTGCTTTCCCTTGCCCACCTCACCGCTGAGGAAGGAGCAGTAGGCGCACCGGGACACGCAGAAGGGAATGCCGATATACAAATCAACTTCATTATCCTGAGGCACGGGAAGCGCCTGCTGCACCTCGATGATCTCCCGCAGCAGCGCGGCTTTTTCCGGCAGCAGGTCAAAGATTTCCCGGGTCTCCGCTTCGGCCTGTTCCAGCGTCAGTCCCCGGCTCATGCCCTCGTAGAGGAGGCGCGTGGGCCGGATGCCGGTCAGGGAACCCCAGGGCGGCGTGCGGCCCGTGACCTGCTTCATCACGTCGTAGAGCGCTTGCTTGATGAGCCGCTTGTGGTAGCGCTTTTCCAGCAGCGGATCGGGGGAGATTTCCTTGCTCTTTTCCGCGCTGCCCGAACACGCGCCGCTCATTTCCACCCGGCAGAAGCGGACGCCGTTTGCTTCCGTTTCCGTGTGGGCGACCGTGATTTCTCCGCCCGGTTCGTTGACCTTGAACTGTGCCCCGCCCCAGAAAATGCGCACCACGTCCGCTAAGTCGTTGGCGAATTGGGGGGTGGGGGTTATGAGAGAAATGATTGGATTCATGATGATTCTCCGTTTGTTCAAAGAGAGTGCAGAGTACAGAGTTCAGAGTTCAGATAATATATTGCGATTCTCAGAATTAACAACAAAGTTACTTTGCAATGAGATTCTTCGCACGTCCCCATCCGTATAGGGGACGGCTCAGAATGACAGCAGGGGGTACGTTAAAACAGTAGCGGATTGCGTACAAAACGTTACAATAATCAACTAACACTGTCATCCTGAGCGCATCCGAACGCGAAGGATCTCATTGCAGGAATACCTTGAATCTAATTCTGAGGACTGCTATAGTGAGCATGATTTAGCTGCTTTATAATCTGCACTCTATACTCTGTACTCTCTGAGTCAGATGTATTTCCCCTTCTCCTCCTCCAGGGTGCTGGGACTCCCGTGCCCCGGACAGATGATCCAGTTCTTTTCCAGGCTCAGCAGGCGGCGGAGGGAGCGGAACAACTCCTCCTCGTCGCCGCCCATCAAATCGGTGCGGCCAAAGCCGCCGCAGAATAGGGTGTCGCCGGTGAACAGCGCGTCCCCGATCATGTAAACCACGCTGCCCAGGGTGTGGCCTGGCGTGTGCATGACCGCAATATCCAGCCCCGCCAGATGCAGCTTCGTCCCCTCCCGCACGTAATCCGTGGCGGCGGGGCGCGGCTCGGTGTCGCCGATCAGATAACCGCCGCTCCACGCTGAGTCAGTGAGCATCACGTCGTCGGAGGGATGAATGTAAATCGGCGTGCCTTCAAACGCGCCGAGCGCCCCGGTGTGGTCGAAATGCCCGTGGGTCAGCAGCACCGCCGCCGCCCGCTTCCCGTCCAGCGCTTCCCTGATCTTCTCCGGCTTCGCGCCGGGGTCGATGACGATTGCTTCCTCCGCGCCTTCGTTGTATACGATGTAGCAGTTGGTCTGTACCGGGCCTAACACCAGCGTGTCGATTTTCATAAGCGCTCCTTTCTCCTGCGACGACCGCATCGTTCCTTGCGGCACGATTGAAAGCCTGTGATCATGAATCGAAGAAATGCTGCCCGTCGCCGGTCACAAGCCGTTCTGTCTGAGGATACTCAAAGATGGCGCTGTTTTCCGCGTTGGCCTCCAGGTAAGCGGTAAACTCGTTCGCATACCATTTCGCCATTTCCAGGTTGTGCATACGCCAATATCCGCAATTCTGGGGAGCGGTACCGGGCACCTCCTGCGCGTCGTTTACGGCCTTGAACGCTCTCAGCAGGAGCACATACAGCTCCCGCGGCGCGCGGCTGCCTTTGAGGATGAGGTAAAAGCCTGTCAGGCAGCCCATCGGCCCCCAGTAAATCACCTCGTCTTTCCAGTCGGGGTCGTTACGCAGATAGGTAGCGATTAGGTGTTCAAGCGAATGCATCGCCGCCACGTCAATGACTGGTTCCCTGTTCGGCCTTTTGAGCCTGATATCATAGGTCGTCACCGCATAGCTGCCCAAATGATCTACCCTGCTGGTGAAAATGCCGGGCACAATGCGCGTATGGTCCACTGAAAAGCTCTGAATCAGTTCCATGTCCGTTTCTCCTTCCATCCGATTTGCGTGTTTATTTCTTTCCTGCTGCCGCAGGCTTTACAGTCCGAAAGTTTTTTCCACCAATGCCATGGTGTCTTCGATGCTCCGGCTTTCGTCCCGCAGAATCACCGGGAAACCGCAGCGCAGGAAAGCGTCGTAGTTTTGCTTAGAGTTGATGCGTTTCAGGCATTCCCGGAAATTGTCCAGGGCCTTTTGCGGGTTCTCCTCCTCCATCATCAGCCGGTAGAGGAATTGCTTTTCCCGGTCGGGACGCTCAAAAAAGCGCCGGACGGAGATATCCGGGTCGGCCAGCATGATGACCACGTGGCGCGCATCGGAGATTTGTTTCAGCGTTTCCGGGCAGATGTTGGTGTCCACGAAGATTTTCTTGCCCTGATTCTGCTTCACCAAATCTTCCAGAATCCGCAGTTCCAGAATCTCGCATTCCTTCGTCACGCCGACGACCCACCGTTCGTATTCGTCGGGGGTTCTTCGGATAAAGTTGTGCCAGTCCCGCAGATCCCGCGTGTAGGTGAGGCAGGGGAATTCTTTGCTGTCCAGGCCGCTTAGCAGCGCGTCGTGATAGTTTTCTTCGCAGGCGATACCCTTGTGTTTTTCCGCCAGTCGCTTCACCATGGTGGATTTCCCAGCGTAAGCCGTGCCGTTGAAAAAGTAGACGTTTTCGTACTTCATATCATTCAAGCTCCCGATAAACAGCAAATCATTCTCTTAGAACGAACGATGTCATCCCGACCGGAGCGAAGCGGAGTGGAGGGACCTATATGTTTCACATTCGACCAACAAACATGTTTTTATACGCCCAGGTCCCTCCACTCCGCTTCGCTCCGGTCGGGATGACATGATTGGAATCGGACGGTGTATTTGCAGGTGTAATACTTGAACAGCATCAGAATGTCTTATGGCTGTCCAGCAGCAAGGTCACAGGGCCGTCGTTGACCAGGTGCACCATCATGTGGGTGCGGAATACGCCGTTTTCCACCGGCACGCCTAACTTCCGCATTTCCGCGCAGCAGAGTTCATAGAGCTCGTTGGCTCTCTCCGGCGCTTCCGCCTGGGTGAAGCCGGGGCGGTTCTGGCCCCGGGCGTCGCCCAATAAAGTGAACTGGCTCACCGCTAAAATGCCGCCCTGCACGTCCTTGACCGACAGGTTCATCTTCTCGTTTTCGTCCTCGAAGATGCGCAGCTTCACGATCTTTCCCGCCAGATACACGGCGTCCTTTTCCGTGTCGCCCGCTTCCACGCCGATCAGGGTCATCAGCCCCTTTTCGATCCGTCCCGTTTCTTTTCCGTCCACCGTCACATATGCTTCCGATACCCGCTGCACCACACTGCGCATATTTAACACCTACCTATTGATAATGCTTTCCGCCACCCGAATCCCGTCCGCGGCGGCGCTCATGATGCCGCCCGCGTAGCCCGCGCCTTCGCCGCAGGGGTACAGGCCGCCGATGTTGCTTTCAAAGCGGCTGTCCCGCAGCAAGCGCACCGGGCAGGAGGAGCGGCTTTCTACCGCCGTCAGCACCGCGTCGGGCAGGGCGAAGCCTTTCAGCTGCCGGTCAAAGGCTTGGATGGCGAAGCGCAAGCCTTCATAGGCGAAGCCCGGCAGCACCGCCCGGAAATCCGCCGGGGTCACGCCGGGGCGGTAGGTGGGGTGGACGCTGGTTTCCAGCTTTTTGGTTTCCCTTCCCGCCAGCAAATCCCCGGCCAACTGCGCCGGGGCAAAGTAATTCCCGCCCCCGGCCCGGAACGCCCGTTCCTCCCACAGCCTTTGCAGGGCGTAGCCCGCTAAGGGATGGTCGTCGCCGAAATCCTCGGGCCGCACGTCCACCAGCAGCGCCGCATTGGCGTTCTCCCCGTCCCGGGCGAAGGGGCTCATGCCGTTGACGCACACCCCGCCGATGCGGCTTGCCGCCGCCGCCACCGTGCCGCCGGGGCACATGCAGAAGGTATAGGCCCCGCGCCCGTCGGGCAGCTTCGTCGATAGATGATACTCCGCCGCGCCCAGGGCCGGATGGCTGGCAAACCGCCCATACTGGCTCTTGTTGATGAGGGCTTGCGGATGCTCGATCCTGGCCCCCACGGAGAAGGGCTTCTGGATCATATCCGCCCCGGCCTGGAACAGCATTTGCTGGGTGTCGGCGGCGCTGTGGCCGATGGCGACGATCAGCGCGTCCGTGGCGATTTCCCCCAGCCCGTCTGCATCCATGTATTCAATCGCTTCGATCTGCCCGGCCCGCTGTTTGATGCCTGTCAGTTTAGTAGAAAACCGCACCTCCCCGCCCAGGGAGATGATTTCCTCCCGGATGGCGGCGACCACCTTCGGCAGCCTGTCCGTGCCGATGTGGGGCCGGGCCAGGTACAGGATTTCCTCCGGCGCGCCGTGCTCCACCAGCTCTTTCAGCACCGTGCCGCAGCGCCTGTCCTTGATGCCGGTGGTCAGCTTGCCGTCGGAGAACGCCCCCGCGCCGCCCTCGCCGAACTGGATGTTGCTCTCCGGGTTCAACTCGCCCGTGGCGGCGAAGCG
>CADBCX010000207.1 GCA_902793245.1 uncultured Eubacteriales bacterium
CGCTCAGCCGCGCCGCCGCCTTGCTGGTGCGGGCGAACACCAGCAGTCCGCCCACGGGACGGTCCATCCGGTGCACCAGGCCGATGTACGCCTCGCCGGGCTTGTTGTATTTTTCCTTCACGTATTCCTTGATCTGATCCAGCAGGTTTTCATCCTTGGATTCGTCCCCCTGGGTCAGCAGGTTCTGCGGCTTCACCGCCACGATCACGTGATTATCCTCGTACAAAATAGTCGGTGTATTCATGATATCCCTCTTTCATCTATGGCTTTCTCGGAAGGGGGTCTGGGGGAAACCGCTCTTTGGCCTCCAAAGAGCGGTTTCCCCCAGCATTTCCCCGTTCTTAACGGACGATCCAGCGTCCCGTAGCGCCGCAGGGCAGCACGCCGCCGGAGCGGACGGGGAGGCAGAGTTCCTCGGAGTCGATCTCGCCGCCGTATTTGCGGGCGACGGTCTTTTGCAGGATATTTTGCAGAACAGCGGGCTGGAAGCCGGTGGTGTAGCTGTTGATAAAGAAGAACAGCGGGTCGTCGGACAGCACCCCGGCGCAGGTGTCCACCAGGTTGAACAGCTCGTTTTCCAGCTTCCACACCTCGCCCGTGGGCCCGCGGCCATAGCTGGGCGGGTCCATCACCACGCCGTCGTATTTGCTGCCCCGGCGGATCTCCCGCTTCACGAAGGCCAGCGCGTCTTCCACGATAAAGCGGAAGCTGGTCTCCGGCAGGCCGGAAAGCTCCCGGTTTTCCTTGGCCCAGAGCACCATGCCCTTCGCCGCGTCCACGTGGGTCACATGGGCCCCCGCAGCCGCGCAGGCCAGGGACGCGCCGCCGGTGTAGGCGAACAGATTCAGCACCCTCGCGCCGGGCCGCTTGGCAAGCATCGACGCCATGGCGTCCCAGTTGGCGGCCTGTTCGGGAAACAGCCCCGTGTGCTTGAATCCCGTAGGCCGCACGTAAAACTTCAAATCCCGGTAGGCAATCACCCACCTGTCCGGCAGCTTTTCTTTAAAGTCCCAGGCGCCGCCGCCCCGTTCGCTGCGGGTGTAATGGGCCTGAGCCTTCTGCCAGAGCCGGTCATTCTCCCGGGGCCAGATCACCTGCGGATCGGGCCGGGCCAGCAGAATGTCCCCCCAGCGCTCCAGCTTTTCCCCTTCGCCGGTGTCCAGCACTTCAAAATCCTTCCATCCGTTGGCAAGAAACATACGGTTCCTCCTCGCTCGCGGGAAAATCCCAGTTTTGATTATAGCATGGAAAAACCCGCGTTACAAGCACAAAAAAAGATCGGGCGGCGCGTTTTCTTTCAAAAAACGTCATCCCGATCATATTCCGGCTGCGTGCCCTCAGGCTTCCCGGTATTTCCGGGCGCACTCGTTCACGATGGCCTGCATGGCGTCCATTTTTTCCAGCATGTCCTTGGCCAGCGCGATCTGGCAGCGGGTGCGCACCAGGTTGTGCTTATCCTTTTTGATGTTGAAATACTTATCGCCGTTGATGTAGTCGTCCAGGAAGCGGGTGGCCAGCTCGCAGGCCAGCACGAAGCAGGACAGGCCCAGGGTGGCGATTTCATTCTCGGTCAGGGTCTTGGCGGTGTATTTCAAAAACCCTTCGGCAAAGGCCCAGAAGATGTTCAGGTTGATGCCCGCTTTGCCGTAGTCCGCCGCGTCCTCTTCCACAAAATTGGCGGCAAAACGGATGGCGTCGCCGAAATCGTGGCCCACCAGACCGGGCATGACCGTGTCCAGATCGACGACCACCAGGGCCTCATGGGTGTCGGTGTCAAACAGCACGTTGTTGATCTTGGTGTCGTTGTGGGTCACGCGCAGGGGCAGCAGCCCGGCGTTATACATGTCCGTCAGCTTGCACGCCTGATCCTGCACGGAGAGAAGCCAGTCCAGTTCTTCCCGGACTTCCGCCACCCGGCCGCAGGGGTCGGTCTCCGCGTCCCGGATCATGGTTTCATAGCGCTTGCGGGTGTTGTGGAAATCGGGGATGGTGTAATACAGCCGGCTGGCGTCAAAATCGCTGAGCACCATCTGGAACTCGCCGAACGCCTCCCCCGCGTTGCGAACCACCCGCAGGTCGTCGCAGGTGTCGAACGTGACGGAGGGCACGTAATTGCAGATGCGCCAGAAGCTGCCGTCCTCGTCCATCAGGTAGGTTTTCCGGCCGTCCTCCTCATCGGTATGGTGGTAGTGCAGGCTGACCTTATCCGGCTGCTTTTTCCGGATGTATTCCGTCACCTGGTCGATGTTCTCCATCAGCTGGATGGGGTTGCGGAACGCATAGGTGTTCACCCGCTGCACCAGATAGGATTTGATCACCGCCATGCCGGTGCCGTCGTCACGGATATAATTGGCCTTGTAGGTGCGGTTCACGTTTCCCTGGCTCACTTCTTCATAGGAGAAAAACGGCCCTTTGAGATGGAATCCATCTCCGACCTGCTGTAATTTGCGCGCCATTTGCTGATCCATGTTTTTCCCTCGCTTTAATGTCGATGCCATCAGGTGTTTTTTCACGATTACTTCGCCTATGATACATGATTTTATGAAAAATGTCAATCAGAGATGCCGATCGAGGGGAAAGATTGGGCCATAAGAAGTGACGATTCAGCAATTTTCCGTAGGATTTGTGCTATGAAACGGCTTGAATAAATAGGAAGTATCGTTTATAATAGGGAAGGAGCAGAGTATAGGAGGCGCATTTGTGTTTCAAGGCTTTGGAAAGGAACTGATTCCTTTCTTTCTGGACTTACGGTTTCATAACGATAAATCCTTCATGGACGCCAACCGGGAGCGCTACTACCGGGAGGTGCGCCAGCCTTTTTATGATTTCATCGGGGCCATGGGGCCCGGGATGCAGCAAATCGCCGAGGACATGGAGGTGCGCCCCGCCAAGTGCCTCTCCCGCATCAACCGGGACACCCGGTTCAGCAAGGACAAGTCCCCCTACCGGGATCATCTGTGGGTGGCGTTCCGGCAGAGCGGACGACCCAACGACGGCACGCCCTTTTACTGGTTCGAGATCAGCCCGGAGTATGTGAGCTGGGGCGTTGGCATCTGGGGCGAAAGCCGGGAAATCATGGATGCCATGCGGCGGAAGATGGAGGCGCATCCCGACGATTTTCTCCGCATCCTGCCGATTTTGAAGGAACGATACTTCGCCCTGGCCGGGCAGGAGTGGAAGAAGATGAAAGCCCCGGAAAACTTACCGGAGGTGTTAAAGCCCTGGTACTTAAAGAAACAGGTGTACGCCGAGCGCCAGGGCGCCCAATTATCCTGGATTCATTCGCCCGATATTATCAAGCGGGTGATGGATGATTATACCGCGCTGGCCCCGCTTTACTGGATGTTCCGGGGCTGCGTGGAGGACGCCATGAACATGATGGAACAGCAGGCTGACTGAGCGCTGTAACATGCGCACAGAGAGAGAACAGAGTACAGAGTGCAGAGTACAGATTGATTTAGTTGTGATGAAAACTGTCTGTCAAAGCGCATTGGGTATATCATCTGAACTCTGTACTCTGAACTCTGAACTCTGTCTTGAAGCATTGCTGTGACCAACACCAAAAAATGGGAGGGAATGTATGAGTACTGGTTTGCGTGGGCTGAAAAGCGGCACGGACGTGCGCGGCAGGGCGCTGGGCGATGACGCGCCCCTGACGGCAGCGGTGGCTGCCCGGATCGGGGGGGCGTTTGTGGCCTGGCTGAAGGAACGGGGGGTGGATAATCCCCGGGTCGCCCTGGGCCGCGATTCCCGCGTCACGGGCGAAATGCTGCTGGACGCCTGCGCGGAGGGCTGCATGAAGGCGGGGGCCCAGGTGGAAACCTACGGCATGTGCACCACCCCGGCCATGTATATGAGCCTGATTACCGAGGGCTACGGCTGCGACGGTTCCGTGATGATCACCGCCAGCCATCACCCCTACGACCGCAACGGCCTGAAATTTTTCACCAAGGACGGCGGCATCGACAGCCATGACCTGGACGCCATCCTGGATATTGCCGAGAGCGACGCGGCGCTGTCGGGCGGTTCGTCCCCCATCGTGAAGCGGGACTTCCTGCCGGTCTACTGCGAGCAGCTCAAGGAGCGCGTGCGCCAGGGCCTGGACACCGACGTGCAGAAACCCCTGCTGGGCCTGCATGTGGTGGTGGACGCGGGCAACGGCGCGGGCGGCTTCTACGCGGGCCTGCTGGAAGACCTGGGCGCGTGGGTGGAAGGCAGCCAGTTTCTGGAGCCCGACGGCATGTTCCCCAACCACATCCCCAACCCGGAGAACGAGCAGGCCATGCAGTCCGTCAGCGCCGCCGTGGTGAAGGCCGGGGCCGACCTGGGCGTGATCTTTGACACGGACTGCGACCGCGCCGCCATCGTGGACCGGAACGGCCGGGAAATCAACCGCAACAAGCTGATTGCCCTGATCTCCGCATCGTCTCCCGCGGAGATGTCGCAGAAGGATTTTTCCTCGCCCCTGTCGCGGAGTTCCACGAAGCAGGCGTCCGTGACCTCCCCCGGGATTTTGAAGGTTTTTCTGTCTCCGGCGCTGATGAACCGGCGGCTGGCGCTCCGGGCTATGGTGATGTAGGCGGGCAGCTGGACGCTGGCCTTTTCCCTGCGGATTTCCTCCAGGAGCTCCGTCACTTCCTCAGGCTGCGGGGCGGATTTACCGAGGATGTTTTCCGCGCCGTCGAAGAATTCCGTGTTTTTCCAGAACTTCCCGGAGAAGGAATGAATGGTGCCTGTCTTGTAGTCGAGGATGGTAAGCCCGTTTCCCCGCTGATCCATCCTGTCGAAGCGCCCTCCCAGAGTGAAGGTCCTGCCGCAGACGGTGACGGGCGCCTGGAAGAAAATAACCAGCATGATAGGGT
>CADBCX010000208.1 GCA_902793245.1 uncultured Eubacteriales bacterium
TTATCTGAACTCTGCACTCTGAACTCTGTACTCTCGTTCTTTTCATTCACGATATAAGGAAGAAGGCTGCTATTGTACCTGAGCGCATTCTACTTTCCCGGGGCCGAAGCGGAATTTGATTTCATGCGGGAGCTGAAAACGACTTACGATCAGTCGGTGTATCCCTACGGCGTGCTGCCGAAGGTGGGGCTGGACGAAATCATTTTCCGCCCCGTCACCATCCTCTACGGCGGCAACGGCAGCGGGAAAAGCACCGCGCTGAACGTGATTGCCGAAAAGCTCCGGCTGAACCGCAGCAGCGCCTACAATCGTTCCCGCTTTTTCGAGGACTTCGTGGACGCCTGCCGGGTGACGCAGGAGGAAGCCATCCCCAAGGAGAGCCGGATCATCACCAGCGACGACGTGTTTGACATGATGCTGGACATCCGCGCCGTCAACGAGGGCATCGACCGCAAACGCGAAACGCTCCGGGACGATTATTACGCGCTTAAACAGGAACGGTTTAAAATCAGTTCCCTGGACGATCTGGAGCATCTGCACCGCATCAACCAGGCGCGCAGCAAAACCATGAGCCGCTTTATCGAGGGCGAGTCCGGCAAGAGCGTCCGGGAGCGCTCCAACGGGGAAAGCGCGCTGATGTATTTCCAGGGCAAGATCGAAATGGACACCCTCTGCCTGCTGGACGAGCCGGAAAACAGCCTGAGCCCGGAGAACCAAATCCTGCTGGCGGATTTCCTGGCGGAATCCGTCCGCTACTGCGGCAATCAATTGGTGATCAGCACCCACTCGCCTTTCCTGCTGGCGCTTCCCGGTGCGAAAATCATTGATTTGGACAACCATTCCCGGATCGCCGACAGCTGGACGCAATTGAAAAACCCACGGGTTTACTACGATTTTTTCAGGAAACACGCGGCTGAATTTGATAACGAATGACAGGACGGGAAAAGTTTTTTCAATTTTTTGGCCGGAAGGGGTAGCGCGAAAGAGCCGATTATGCTAAAATACAATGCGGCATAGTTTATATGCCGTTCTGGAGGTAGATTGCATCATGAACCGATTGGAGAAAATGTTCCAGGCCGCCGGATTGGGCCCCGATGAGGGCGTGCTGATCCACAAGCCTTCCAACATGTTTTATCTCAGCGGCTACACCGGCGAGGGCCTGCTGGCTGTGGGCCGCGGTTTTCAGGCCATCGTAACCGATTTCCGCTACACCGAGCAGGCGGAGCGCCAGGCCCCCGGTTTCCAGGTGCTGATGGTGGAAAAGGGCGTGAGCCACGCCAAGCTGGCCGCGAAGCTGTTCGCGGAACACGGGGTCAAGGCCGTCCGTTACGAGGACGACGAAGTGACCGTCCGCGCCTTTGAAAAAATCAGGCAGGACATTCCCAGCGTGGAATTCGCTCCCCTGAACGGTGCGCCGGAAAAGGTCCGCCGCATCAAGGATGAAAAGGAACTGGCCCTCATCGAGGAAGCCTGCGATATTTCCTGCAAGGCCCTGGACATCGTATTGGACAAGATTCAGCCCGGCATGACGGAAAAGCAATTGCAGCTTTTGCTGGACTACACCATGCTGGAGCTGGGCGCGGACGGCCTGGCCTTCAACACCATCGTGGCCTCCGGCGTGAACGGCTCCCTGCCCCACGCCATCCCCAGCGACAAGAAGCTGGAAAGGCACGAGATGATCACCCTGGATTTCGGCGCGAAAAAGGGCGGCTACTGCGCGGACATGACCCGCACCGTCTCTCTGGGCCGGCCCAGCGATGAAATGCAAACGATTTACGGCGCCGTGCTGCTGGCCCAGGAAACCTGCGAAGCCATGCTGGCCCCCGGCAAATGCTGCTTCGACATCGACGCCGAGGCCCGCCGCATCATCGACGCCGCGGGCTACGCGGGCCGCTTCGGCCACGGCCTGGGCCACAGCGTGGGCATCGACATTCACGAGGAGCCCCGGCTCTCCCAGCTGTGCCGCGACCTGCTGGAGCCCGGCGTCACCATCACTGTGGAGCCCGGCATCTACGTGCCCGGCCTGGGCGGCGTCCGGATCGAAAACACCTGCGTCGTGACGGAAAACGGCGGACGTACTTTAGTTCATGCACAAAAGGCGCTGCTGGTCCTGTGATCGGCCCCTTATGCAAATAGATCAACAAGAAGAAAATGGAGGAATGACAATGATTACTGCTGGCGATTTCAAAAAGGGCATCACCATCGAATGGGACGGCGGCGTGTGGAACATCGTGGACTTCCAGCACGTGAAGCCCGGCAAGGGCGCTGCTTTCGTGCGCACCAAGATCAAGAACGTCATGACCGGCGCCGTGGTGGAACGCACCTTCAACCCCACCGACAAAATGCCCCGGGCCATCATCGAAACCAAGGAAATGCAGTACCTGTACAACGACGGCGACCTGTACTACTTCATGGATCCCGAAACTTTCGAGCAGATGCCCCTGGGCAGGGAAGCTGTGGAAGACGCCATGAAGTTCGTCAAGGAAAACATGACCGTGACCATCCGCTACTTCAAGGGCCAGGCTTTCTCCGTGGAAGCCCCCAACTTCGTTGAGCTGGAAATCACCAAGACCGAGCCCGGCTTCAAGGGCGATACCGCCACCAACAACTTCGAGCCCGCCACCACCGAGACCGGCTACGAAATCATGGTGCCCCTGTTCATTAACATCGGCGACGTGATCAAGATCGACACCCGCACCGGCGAATACCTGTCCCGCGCGTAAGAACGATTTTTTCTGGGGGGAACCGCTCTTTGGAAGCCAAAGAGCGGTTCCCCCCAGACCCCCTTCCGAGAAAGCTGTAAGGGGGATATATCCCAATTTGAGAACGTGAAATGAAAAAAGGAGAGTCTCATGAGCAATCTCAGTGACCGGGTATCCTACCTCAAGGGCCTGGCGGAAGGCCTGAAGCTGGATACGGGAACAAACGAAGGCAAGCTGATCGAAAAAATCCTCGAGCTGCTTGCCGACATGAGCAAAGAACTGGAATCCCTCCGGGAAGACCAGGACGACCTGAGCTCCTATGTGGAAGCCATCGACAATGATCTGGGCGACCTGGAAGACGTGGTTCTCGGCGACGAAGACGACGAGGACGGAGACTTCGAGGACGGGGGGGATGAAGACGGCGAGGACGACAACCTGGTGGAATACACCTGCCCCCACTGCGGCGAGGAAATGACCTTTGAAGTGGATTCCTTCGACTTTGACGAGGATTACCTCTGCCCCAACTGCCACCAGCCCCTCTTCCCCGAAACCCCGGGCGAGGACGGCGAAGAATAACATCCGAAAGCCCGGCAGTCTCCCGCGTTCATCCGCGGGAGACTGTTTTGTTGTAAACGTATTTTCAAATCCGTCTTTTTGTGCTATACTATATGTGGTGGGCAGTCTTTCTCTGCCGCGCAAGTCCGGCGCGGCAGGCCCGCGCCTCATCATCCGTGTTCATAGCAGGATGTTTTTCAGAGGGGATATGAGCAATCAAAGCAAGGATGTGATGACTCAATGAAGGACAAACCGGAAAAGAAAGCGGCAGGAAGCATCTCGATCCATACCGTGGTTCCGCCCATCATCGGCGTGCTTTCCGTTTTGCATATCGTCATTATCGTTACGATCATGATGATCAACCGTTCCAGCAGCCAGCTTTCCACGATCATGCAGAATTCCGCGGAATACATGAACGAAGCCACGTCGCTGCTGGCGGGCTCGAGCCTGATGTCCGAAACATCGGGCAATTTCATCCTCATGCCCTTGGCGGAATCGGGCGAAGTCAACGTGATGCCTCTGGCGGCATATGCCGGGGAGCTGGCCGTCCCGCGCCGGGGCGACCAGGTGATGGCCCGGTTCCGGCAGTATGACGTGAGCGACGAGGCAAAGGATCTTTTGTCCACAGCGGCGGACAGCGCCAATAAGCTCATGGACGCCCAGCTGCACGCCATCGCCCTGGTCAGCGCCGTGTATCCGCTGCCTGATATCGACTCGCTCAAGGGCATTCCGATCCCCGCGCTCACCGAGGAACAGCAGGCCATGACGGACGAACAGAAACTGTCCGCCGCAAAAATGTACGTGCTGGGGTCTGTTTACTCGCTGAACAAACAGTCCGTTTCCCAGAACGTGAACAAGTGCGTGGAAACCATCCGCGCGGCATCGGCGGTCAAATCCGCCGACACAGGCCGCCGCATCAACACGCTGCGCGCCATCCTGTGGTTTACCACGGTGACGATCATGCTGATCCTGATCGGCACCTTCATCGTCCTGTACACGCAGCTCATCTATCCTCTGGCGGATTTCGTCAGGCTCATCAGCGCCAACCAGTCGCTGGACGAGAAAAAGGGCCTGCGGGAAGTGCGCCTGCTGGCCATCGCCTACAACAGCCTGGTGAAGCGCCGCGACGCCCTGGACAGCATCCTGCGCTCCGCCGCGGAAACCGACGTCCTCACCAACCTGCCCAACCGCTACCGCTTCGAGCAGTACATGCTGGAATCGGGCGACAGCGGCTACTCCGTGGCGGTGCTGCTGTTTGATATCAACTACCTCAAGCAGACCAACGACACCCATGGCCATCTGGCCGGCGATACGCTGATCCGCACGGCGGCGGAAGTGATTTCCTCCTGCTTCGGCGCGGACTGCTTCCGCTTCGGCGGGGACGAATTCGCCGCGGTCGTCAAAAACTGCGAACCCGAAAAGATCCAGCAGATGATCCGCAAATTCGAGGAAGCCGAAAAGCAGCACAACGTGAGCATTTCCCTGGGCTGCGCGTACACCGAGGAAATCGGCGGGACCACGGTGAAAGAGCTGCTGGACGAAGCGTGGACGAAGCGGACAAAAGAATGTACGAGCATAAAAAAGAGGCCCACGATGCGCATAGCGCCGCCACCTGAGGCCCCAAATTTGACAAAACAGCCAAAAAGCGGTATAGTATAAAAAGCGCAATGACGCGGCCATTCGGATCGGTAAGCAATATTTGGAGGAATGCAGCGATGAGCGAAGTTTTTCATCCCACGTTTGTGATCAAGCTGGAAAACGGCGGTGAAATGAAGGGAGAATTATATCCCGAAATCGCGCCCCAGTCGGTGGGCAATTTTGCCTCTCTGGCGAACAGCGGGTTTTATGACGGGCTGATCTTCCATCGGGTGATCCCCGGCTTCATGATCCAGGGCGGCTGCCCCAAGGGCACCGGCACCGGCGGGCCCGGCTATTCCATCAAGGGCGAGTTCGCCCAGAACGGCGTGAACAATCCCCTCAAGCACACCTACGGCGTGCTGAGCATGGCCCGGGCTATGCACCCCGATTCCGCGGGCAGCCAGTTTTTCATCATGACCAGTAATTCCCCCCACCTGGACGGGGCCTACGCCGCGTTCGGCAAGGTGCTGGAGGGCATGGAATACGCCGACCAGATCGTTATGGCGAAACGGGACGGCAGGGATAAGCCGCTGGAGCCCCAGCGCATCGCCTCCATCCGCGTGGATACCCAGGGGAATTACTATCCCTTCAACCAGTTATGATCCAGCCCAAGCGTGAACGCGCCTACACCCTGCGCATCGCGGGGAAGGACTACACCATCACCAGCGGCGACGCGCCGGAGCGTGTGCGGCGGATGGGGACGTACGTGGACAGGAAAATCGCCGAAACCGCGTCCTCCGGCTTCATGAGCCGGGAGGCGGCCACGGTCATCTGCGCCCTGTCCCTGGCAGACGAGCTCATCACCGCCCAGGACGACAACACCCGTCTGCGCCGGGAACTGCTGGAAGCGCGGCAGGCTCTGAAACAAAAGCAGGAAACGAACCATGCCGATGAATCGACTTGAACTGCTCTCCCCCGCCGGCAGCATGGACGCGCTGAAAGCCGCCGTTGCCAACGGGGCCGACGCGGTATATTTGGGCGCGGCGTCCTTCGGGGCCCGGGCCGGCGCCGGATTCGACGACGAAGCGCTGAAACAGGCGCTTGACTATTGCCATCTCCGGCGGAAAAACATATATGTAACGGTGAATATCCTTGTCAAGGAAAGGGAACTGGACGGCGTTCGGCACACCCTTTCCTTGTTGTCGATTGTAGGGGCAGACGCGGTGATGGTGCAGGACTTGGGCATCCTCAAAATCTGCCGGGAGGAATTCCCTGAGCTGCCCGTGCATGCCAGCACCCAAATGGCCCTGCATAACGCAAGCGGCGTTCGGCTGCTGAAAGACCTGGGGGCGAAGCGGGCGGTGATGGCCCGGGAATGCGATTTAGCTGAAATCCGGAGAGCCGCCGCCGTAGGCTTGGAAATCGAAGCCTTCTGCCACGGCGCGCTGTGCGTGTCCTGCTCGGGCCAGTGCCTGATGTCGTCCATGATCGGCGGCCGCAGCGGCAACCGGGGCCGGTGCGCCCAGCCCTGCCGCCTGCCCTATACCTATCAGGGAAAGAACGGCGCGTGGCTCTCCCCCCGGGATTTGTGCGCCCGGGACGAGCTCAAGGCTATGGCGGAAGCAGGTGTATATTCCTTCAAAATCGAAGGCCGTCTGAAACGCCCGGAATATGTAGCCGTGGTCACAAGGGCTTACCGGGACGCCTTGGACGCGGTGCTGGAAGGGCGCTTCGCTCCCGCCGACAAACAGGAAAAAGAAAGCCTAACCCAGATTTTTTCAAGAGGCGGGTTCACGGAGGGGTATCCCGGCAAAGACCGGGACGCCGCCATCATTGACCCGACGAGGGTAACGCCCATCGGCGTGACCATGGGCAAGGTCAAGCAGGTATACAAAAAAGGCGGGGCGCTGCTGTGCGACGTGCCGCTGATTCGCCCCCTGCACAACGGCGACGGCCTGGAAATCGGCACCCAGGAAATCCGCTATTCCGGGCCGGAGGTTCCCACCGGAAGCATGGCTGTTCTGCGCTTGCGGGACAAGGTAAACATCGGCGAGGAAGTCCGCCGCACGGAGGACGAAAGCCAGCTTGCCGCCGCACGGCAGACCTATGCGGGCGAAGCGGAGAACAGGGCAAACCCCATTTCCTTTGACGCTGCGCTGACCGCCTATCCCGGCAAGCCGATTTCTTTGCAGGTGACGGACGGGGAAAGCGCGGTGACTGTGACTGGCGAAGCCGTCCAGCCCGCCCAAAACAGAGCCCTGGACGAAGCCAGCGCCCGGCGATCTTTGGAAAAAACCGGCGGCACGCCCTTTGCGCTGGACAAGCTGATGGTGAAAACCGCAGGCGCTTTCGTCCCCGCGTCCGCCCTGAACGCCCTGCGGCGGGAAGCGCTGGACAAGCTGGCCCAGGCCCGCATCGCCGCCCAGCCCCGGCCCGCGTCCCCCAAAGCGCAGTTCGATGCGCCAGAACGCGCCATCCCCGCGCCGAGGCTCATCGTAAAAACACAAGCCTTCGATGAAATTTCTGAACTGCTCAAAGCGGGGGCAGATGAAGTATTATTCCAGCCCCAGGATTTCCGGGAGAAATATTTGCTCCCCCTGCTTGAAAAATGGCCGGAAAAGACCCGCCTGTGCCTGCCCAGCCAGCTGTCGGAAAGCACCCTGCAATCCCTGAAAGCGCTGACGGAAGAGAGGAATATCCCCGTCTGCCTGTCCAGTCCGGGGCAGGTGAAAGCCTTCAACACCGGGAGCATGGCGGGCGAAGGCATCCCGGCCATGAACGGCGAAGCACTGGCCTTGCTGTCCCATCTGGGCTGCGCAAGCGTGACGCTCAGTCGGGAATTGTCGAAACAGGATATCCAGGATTTGCCGACGGATATTTGCGAACTGATTCTTCCCGTCTATGGCAGGACGCGGCTGATGCTGCTGAACCACTGCCCCATGCGTACGGCGATGGGCTTAAAGCAAAACCGGGAACAGTGCGAGTTATGCAGGCAGGGCAAGGGCGCGATGGGCACCAGCCTCACCGACCGGATGAAGGCGGACTATCCGCTGTTTCCCCTGCGGCTGCCGGAGGGCTGCCAGATCGAGCTGATGGCGGACAAGCCCCTGCACCTGTCCGGGCTGCTGAAGGGATTGCCGCCGCTTTCCTGGCTGCTGGCCTTTACAGACGAAACAGAAGAGCAGCGATTGCAAATCACCGCCCACTACGCCGCGCTGCTGCGGGGCGAACCGACCGCGCCTTTGAGTATTCAGGGAACAGCGGGAAGGTTTTTGGATGGAGTAATTTAGCAGAGTACAGAGTTCAGATTATCTTGTGTGTGCTTTTCGATATGCCAATTATTTGGATAACAAGATCATCTGTTCTCTGCACTCTGTACTCTGAACTCTCTTTCTTGCCTTTTGAATTTTACCTCACGTTTTATATATTGGGGGGGATAAACCATGAACGACCGCGCCTTACGGGTGCTGGAATTTGTAAAGATTCGGGAGATGCTGGCAGGCTACGCCCTGTCGGACTCCGGGAAAAAGATGTGCCGGGAGCTCAAGCCCCTGGACGATTTCAAGGACATCAACCGCGCTTTGGACGAAACGGAAGAAGCAGTGGCGACCTTGGCCTATGTGGGCGGTAATCCGCTGATTGCTTTTGCCGACGTGTCGGAATACTTGTCGCTGGCCCAGAAGGGCTCCACGCTGAATCCCCGCGCCCTTTTGCTGGTGGCGGAAACCCTGCGCGCCGCCCGGGCTGCCCGGTCTGCTCTGGACGGACAAGGAGAACACGCCCATCATCACCGCCACTGCCTCCCGCTTGCAGCCCCTGCGCCAGCTGGAAACGGACATTACCGAGGCCATCCTCAGCGAGGAAGAAATCTCCGACCACGCCTCCCCCGCCCTGCTGGACATCCGGCGGCACATCCGCCAGGTGAACGACCGCATCCGGGAAAAGCTGAACGCCATGGCCCACGGCGCGGGCTACGCCAAGTACCTGATGGAATCCATCGTCACTGTGCGCAACGGACGCTATGTGCTGCCCGTCAAGGCCGAAGCCCGGGGCAACGTGCCCGGCCTGGTGCACGACCAATCCGCCACTGGGGCCACCCTGTTCATCGAACCCATGGCCGTGGTGGAAATGGCCAACGAACTGAAAGAATGGAACATGAAGGAGCGGGACGAGATCGACCGCATCCTGGCTGCCTTCTCCCAGCAGGTGGCCGACAGTGGCGACCTGATTTCCCAGAACTTAGCCATCCTGTCCCATCTGGATTTCGTGTTCGCCAAGGGCATGATGAGCCGGGAAATGGACTGCGTGCGGCCCAAGATGAACGAGGACGGGGTCATCAACCTGGTGCGGGTAAGGCATCCGCTGATTCCCCGGGACACCGTGGTGCCCTGCTCCCTGTGGCTGGGGCAGGAATT
>CADBCX010000209.1 GCA_902793245.1 uncultured Eubacteriales bacterium
AGGATCGCTCCGGGCCCTTCGATCGCGCCTTCGAGGGCGATTTCATGGTCGACCAGCAGCCGGAACAGCCCGGTATAGCCGCTGGAATGCACCGCGGCTTCCACAATTTGCACGGCCTGCCGGTTGCTCACGCCAGCCATGCCGGCCACCAGTCCCCGGCACCCCTCTAATCCGCCGGGCAGGCTGGCCATCCATTGCACGCCGTCATGCACCGTTTTTTCCACGGTCTCCAGATTCGCACCGTTCAGATTCAGCGGGCCGAACACCGCTTCGCCGATTTTCTCTCCGTTTGAGGTTAGGGCGAACGCTTTGGTTTTGCTCCCGCCGCCGTCCCATCCGCAATAATACACTGACAGGTCACCTTCTTCCTGTGATTTGGGCGATGCGTCCGTCGGCGGCGTCGAGGGCGGCTTTCGCCGCGCTGGCGTCCAAATTCAACAGCAGCATCACGATGGCGGTTTTGCAGGAAAAGCCGCATCGATCGAGGGCAGCCTTCGCTTTTTCTTCGTTTTCCCCGGTGGCTTCGCAGACGATGGAAATGGCCCGGCGCACCAGCTTCTGGTTGGTGGCCTGCACGTCCACCATCAGGTTGCCGTACACTTTACCCATTTTGATCATCACGCAGGTGGACAGCATGTTCAGCACCAGCTTCTGGCAGGTGCCGCTTTTCATGCGGGAGGAGCCCGTGATCACCTCCGGGCCGGGAACGGGATCGATGGTAATATCCGCGTGCCGGGACATTTCGCTGTCGTGGCAGCAGGTGAGGGCGATGACCGGCGCGCCCAGCGACCGGGCGTAGTCCATGGCCCCGATCACGTAGGGCGTGCGTCCGCTGGCGGCGATGCCCACCAAGGCGTCCTGTTCGCTGAACTGATTTGCGGTCAGGTCGTTTTTCCCCAGCTCCGCGCTGTCCTCCGCGCCTTCCACGGCCTTGAGGAACGCGGGCGGCCCGCCGGCAATCAGCCCCACCACCAGGCCGGGATCGACCCCGTAGGTGGGCGGGCACTCCGCCGCGTCCAGCACGCCCAGCCGTCCGCTGGTGCCCGCGCCGACGTAAAACAGCCGCCCGCCATTTCGTATTTTTTCATATATAATATCAATAGCCTGCGCCACCTGGGGCAGCACTTTTTCCACCGCTTCGGCGCAGCGGTGATCCTCCGTGTTGACGACCTTCACCATATCCAGGGTGGACAGGGTGTCGATATGCATGGTGCGGGGATTGCGCCGCTCGGTGTCCAGCTTTTTCAGGTCAACGGTCATAGCCCGGTCACTCCTTTGGTTACGCCAAAACGTCTGATTTCCCGATTATTATAACATTCGATCAGGCAAATGACAACTGTTTTTGTGTGTAATATAAAGCAAAACCAATAGAAAATTAGCGCTGTTTCATAATTTTTTATTGACATTTCCTGCGAAGCGGTGTAATATACATGTATCTGAAATGTTACGTTAAGAAAAGACGGTTTGTTCTTCATTTTCGTTGTTTTGGAGAAAGGGGGGCGCCTGGTTGAAAAAGAACGAAATGATAGCAGGCGACGGGAAAACAATCAAAAAGAAAACGAAATTCACGCTGGATGACCTGCAGCTTTTCTTCCTGTCCCTCCCCACGCTGGTATGGTATATCCTGTTCTGCTACCTGCCGATGTTCGGCCTGATCATCGCGTTCAAGAAATACAAAGTGGCGCCCGGCAAGGGCTTCCTGTACAGCCTGTTCCAGAACAGCAAGTGGTGCGGCTTAGAGAACTTCCAGTTCCTCTTTGCCAACAACAAAGAAACCACCATCAACATGTTCCGCAACACCATCGGCTACAACATCGTTTTCATCATCCTGGGCGTGGTGCTGCCGGTGACGCTGGCCATCATGATTTCCCACCTGAAAAGCCAGAAGGTTGCCAAGGTGACGCAGACCGCCATGTTCCTGCCCCACTTCTTAAGCTGGGTGGTCGTCGGCTACTTCGTGTTCGCCTTCCTGTCCACGGACAACGGCCTGGTGAACCGCGTCATCATGAGCACCGGCGGCGAGCCGATCAAATGGTATCAGAAGGACGCCATCAACTACTGGCCCTTCTTCCTGGTGTTCCTGCACATCTGGAAAACCATCGGCTACAGCATGGTGGTGTACCTGAGTTCCATCAAAGGCATCGATGAATCCCTGTACGAAGCCGCCATGATCGACGGGGCCAGCAAATGGCAGCAGACCAAGTACATCACTCTGCCCATGCTGAAAACCATCATGATCATCATGTTCATCATGGCCGTGGGCAAGATCTTCAACTCCGACTTCGGTTTGTTCTACCGCACCACGCGCAACTCCAGCTCCCTGACCAGCGTGTTCCTGACCCTGGACGTGTACGTGTACAACTCCATGTTCAACAATCCTCGTCCGGTATACGGCTACATTTCCGCCGCGGGCTTCCTGCAGTCCGTGCTGGGGTGCCTGACCATGATCGCCGCCAACGCTGTCGTTCGCAAGATCGATAACGAAAGCGCCCTGTTCTGAGGAAGGAGGAGAGATGCATGTCTGTGACTGAAATCAAAAAGCCCTCCTCTGCGAAGGAAACCGGCAGCGGCATGGAGCGCTTCAACGCTATCAAGCCGGGAACGAACGCGGTTTATACAGTTTTGTTCATCTTGCTGGCGATCCTGTGCGTGATTCCCGTGATCTTCGTTATCATCATCTCCTTTTCTTCCGAAGCCTCCATTGGCAAGGTGGGCTACAGCTTTGTCCCCGCCGAATGGAGCACGAGCGCCTATGATTATGTGTGGCATCTGCGCAACAGCAGAGGGATTCCCACCATCATCCTGGCCTTTCTGACCTCTGTGGGCCTGACGGTGGTCGGCACGCTGATCGGCCTGACGCTGATTTCCACCATGGGCTATGTGCTGTCCCGGCGGAATTTCAAGCTGCGCAACATTTACACCACGCTGATCTTCATTCCCATGATTTTCAACGGCGGCCTGCTGTCCACTTACGTGGTCAACACACAGCTGCTGGGCCTGAAAAACACCTACTGGGCGCTGATTTTCCCGCTGGCCTGCTCCAGTTTCTATGTGATCATCATGCGCACCTTCTTCCAGACCACCGTGCCCGATGAAATCATCGAGTCCGGCAAAATGGACGGGGCCAGCCAATTGCGCATCTTCGTGCAGCTGGTGCTGCCCATTTCCCTGCCCGCCATCGCCACCATCGCCCTGTTCCTGACCTTCGCTTACTGGAACGACTGGTATCAGGCCAGCCTGTATATCGAAAGCAAGATGCACGACCTGTTCCCGCTGCAATACGTGCTGGTGAACATCGAAAAGAACATTTCCTACCTGGCGAACAACGACTTTGCCATGTCCGCCAACACCACTGCCCTTCCCAGCGAGACCATGCGCATGGCCATCGTGGTCATCGCCGTGGTGCCCATCATGTTCTCCTATCCCTTCTTCCAGAAGTACTTTATCTCCGGCCTGACCATCGGCGCGGTGAAGGGATAAGAAGGCTTCCCCTTGAGGGGAAGCTGTCAGGCGAAGCCTGACTGATGAGGTGTGTTTTCCGGCAGTTGCTTGTTCACCTCATCCGACCCGCTTCGCGGGCCACCGTCCGGGGCTTCCGCCCGGCCTACGCTGGAATCAGTCCACTGGACTGATTCCCAGGCGCTTCGGCCCCCCTCAAGGGGAAGGCTGAACATCCGTATTTGTGCGGCAGATGCCGCATCAAATAAAATAAAAAAGGAGGAACCCAAGCATGAAGAAAGTTCTTGCCCTGATTCTTGCGGCTGTGATGATGCTGAGCCTCTGCTCCTTCGCTGCTGCGGAAGAACCCGTGAAGCTGGTTTGGTTCATGTACACCGCCAGTGAAATGCCCATCGACTGGCCCGAAGTGGAAGAAGTGCTGAACGCCTATTCCGCTGAAAAGATCGGCGTCGTGTGCGAATACAAGTACATGGACGAAAGCCAGGTGGCTATCGCCACGCAGACCGGCGAATATTTCGATATCGCCTTCACCTGCGACTGGTGGAACGACTATGCCACCAACGTGGCTGCCGGCATGTTCCGCGATATCACCAATGACCTGGACAGCGTGCCTGCCCTGCGCGATTCCATCGTGCCCCTGGCCTGGGAAGGCGTGAAGGTCAACGGCGGCATCTATGCCATCCCCCACATGAAGGATATCGGCTACGAAGTGTTCTGGATCCTGAACAGCGACTACTTCCTCAATCAGAAGGGCTTCGAGAAGGATCAGTTCATCACCTTCGACGGCATCGAAAAGTACTTTGAAGCCTACAAGGCCGACCATCCCGATGACTATCCCTTCAAGATGAGCAAGGGCGGCATCACCTCCTGGCAGAACTGCCTGGTCGACTGGCTCAACATGGACTATTTGATCGGCCTGGATTGGAACGCTCAGGGCACCGAGGAAGAACACACCGTGAAGAGCGCCCTGGAAATCCCCGCCTGGAAAGAACGCCTGGCCAAGATCCATGAATGGTATCAGAAGGGCTACATCAATCCCGACGCGGCTGTGACCGATTCCATGCCCCGCGCCCAGGCTGGCGTGGTGCAGAGCGGCCAGGGCTGGTTCGGCGCTGAAACCGTGTGGGCCAACGTCATCAAGAAGCCCATCTACATCTCCCGCTATGACGGCGCTTTCCTGAGCACCTCTTCTATCCGCGGCTCCATGACCGCCGTGAGCAGCTTCTCCGAGCATCCCCAGGAAGCCCTGAAGCTGATCGAGCTCATGAACACCGATCCCTGGTATCGTGAGACCGCCCGCTACGGCATCGAAGGCAAGCACTACACCCGCAACGAGGAAGCCCTGAAGCTGATCGAGCTCATGAACACCGATCCCTGGTATCGTGAGACCGCCCGCTACGGCATCGAAGGCAAGCACTACACCCGCAACGAGGACGGCACCGTGACCAAGACCGAACTGGGCCAGAACAACATGAAGGTCAATGCCTATGGTCAGGGCCACTACACGCTGGGCGCGCTGGAAGCCTCTCCGTTCCCGGAAGTGCCCACCGATATCCATCAGTGGGAAAAGACCATGGCCAACTATGAGCATGCCACCCTGTCCGCCGCTATGGGCTTCACCCCCGACCTGACGCCCGTCGAAACCCAGTGCCTGGCGATCAAGTCCGTCATCGAAGAATATATGCCTGAACTGCAGACCGGCACCTCCGATCCCGAGGTGGCCATCCCCGAGATTCTTGGCCGCCTGAACGAGGTTGGTCTCCAGGATGTCATCACCGAGATCCAGAATCAGCTGAACGCCTTCCTGGGCAAATAAGCTGAAATGACCTGGTAACGCTTGGCCCCGTTTCCCCGCGGAAACGGGGCCTTTTTAGAGGACAGTACGCCATGAAAAAGATTCTTTCCGGCCTGGACAGATTGGAGCTGGCTGACCCGGTTTGCCGGGGAAAGCGTGTCGGCCTCATGACCAACCAGACGGGGATCGACCGGCAGTTCCGCAGCGGCATTGATTTGCTGAACGCCCGGTATAAGCTGAACGCGTTGTTCGCGGTGGAGCACGGCATCCGAGGGGATGTTCAGGCAGGCGCGGCCTACGAAACCCAACCTGACCCGGTGACGGGCGTGCCCGTCTATGCGGTGTACGGCAAAACCCACCGTTTAACGCAGGACATGCTGGACGCCTTCGACGTGTTCTGTTTTGATATGCAGGATGTGGGGGCACGGTTCTATACCTACCTGTATGCTCTTTCTTTTGCCA
>CADBCX010000210.1 GCA_902793245.1 uncultured Eubacteriales bacterium
ACTCCTCCCTCCTCCCTCCTCACTCCTAACTTAAATAACGGAGTGTATCCATGACTGATTTTCCTACGCCGGACGAACAGAACGAGTTTGAAGAATATCTCAATCAAACAGATGAAGAGGTTGTCGTGCTGGCCCAGGCGGGCGACGGTCAGGCCCTGGCGTATCTGCTGAACAAATACAAGAACTTTGTCCGCTCCAAGGCACGCAGTTATTTTCTCATCGGCGCGGATCATGAGGACATCGTGCAGGAGGGCATGATCGGCCTGTACAAAGCCATCCGCGATTTCCAACCCTCCAAGCTTTCCACCTTCCGTTCCTTTGCGGAGCTTTGCGTGAAGCGGCAGATCATCACTGCCATCAAGGCCGCGACAAGGCAGAAGCACGTACCCCTCAACAGCTATGTGTCGCTGAACAAACCGCTTTATGACGAGGAATCCGAGCGCACGCTGCTGGACGTGATCGAGGGCCGGGTGACCAACCCGGAGGATCTGTACATCAGCCAGGAGGATCTGGCCCGCATCCAGACCCAGATTTCCGAGGTACTGTCCGATTTGGAGCGCCAGGTGCTGGAAGCTTTCAATGTGAAATCCATCGACAACGCCCTGCAGCGGGTGAAGCGCAAACTGTTCAAATTCAGGGAAGAAAGCGACAGCTGATCATCATTCGTTTCTGTTTTCAATTTGCTTCTATGGCGCTTCGGCCCCAAAGGGCGGTTCCAGCGGAAACATCTGAATCGCAGCCGATGATCTCCTGTTTTCGCTTCAATTTGCTTTGAATCCATTGCATTTTGGCGGAAAATGAGATATAATGATAGAAATGCGGTTTAGCAGCAGCGGAGCCAAAAACCGACCATCATTGATCAAGCCGTGGAACGAGGCATGTTGGATATGGAACGAAAGAAGATAGCGGTATTCATTTCAGCGGTGTATGAGGATATGGTGCGGGAAACCATCGAAGGCCTGCTGAGCGCCGCGCAGGGTGAAAACATGAAGATCCTGTTTTTCACCAGTTTTGCCGATAACCATACCAGCCGGAATTATGACCGATATCAGGATTATGACATCGGCGATTTCGTCGTTTATCTGCTGCCGGATCTGAAAGAGTATGACGCGCTGATCACCTTCGACACTTACATGACCGGCTCTTTTATCGAACCCATCGACCGGCTGAAGGAAGCTGCTCCCTGCCGGGTCATCACGCTGGGAACGGTCAAGGAAGGCACGTACAGCATCGCCAACGACCAGGAGCTGTCGTTCACCGAGCTGATCGAACACCTGATCGTCACCCACGGCTGCCGGGATTTCGTTCACGCCGCCGGCCCTCGCGAGCGTTCTTTTTGCGTGGAGCGAATTGAAATTTTTAACAACACGCTGGCAGCTCATGGCTTTCCCTGCGGCGACGACCGGATTTATTACGGCACGCTTCGTCCGGAAAGCGGCGAAGAAATTGTGGAAGCCATCCTGGCAGACTATGCGGCCAAGGGTGGAAAAAAGCTTCCGGACGCCATCGTCTGCGTGAACGACTATACCGCCATCGGCGTGATCCAGTCGCTGGAAAAGCGGGGCTTTCAGGTGCCGAGCGACGTGATCGTGACGGGGTATGACGACATCCTCCGCGCCCAGTTCAACGAGCCTTCCATCACTACATCCGCCCAGCCCTTTTTCCGGGTGGGAAAAACGGGCATGGAAACACTCAAAAGCCTGCTGCGCGGAGAAAAAACGGACAGCTTGACCACTGTTCCCGGCACGCTTTGCCTGCGCCAGTCCTGCGGATGCGAGCCTTTGCAGGTTTACCGGAAGGATTTGATTCGGGAAAAGTATATCCGAACGGTCTCCAATCTGGAAAGCCTGGCCCTGTCCAACACCAACATGATCCTGGGCGGCGCCATGGACGAAACGTTGGAGGACATTTTCAACGAAATCGAAGAAAGCTGCCTGCGTGAAACGGGGTTCAGGGACGCCGTGCTGTGCATGCTCCATGGATGGGAGCAGGAAAAGACGATCACGGACAGGGAATCCCTGCGAAGCGAATCCTTCGATGTGGTCTGCGGTTATTACGGGGGGCAGCCCGTGAAACGGCAAAAGCTGCGGAAAGGGCAGCTCCTCCCGGATGAAATGATGAAGGACGACCAGCCGTACTTTATCTTCCCCGTGCACCATCTGCAATACTTCCTGGGTTACTTCATCATCCATCCCGATCTTAAAGAGTTGGGACAGCTGCACATCAAATCCTGGCTGGTCAGCATCAGCGTGGTTCTGGTGAACTGGTTCCTGCGCCATGAACTGACCAGCACCGTGAAGGAAATGGAAGTGCTTTACCAGACGGATATGCTGACCGGGCTGTATAATCGCCGCGGTTATTACCGATTCTTTGAAACGTATTGCGAAGAGTGCCGGGCCGCGGGAACGGAGCTGGCCGTCTTCCTGCTCGACATGAACAACATGAAGAAGATCAACGACCGTTACGGCCACGCGGAAGGGGATTTCTGCCTCTGCTCCATCGCGGAGGCCATGCGGAAAAGCGCTCTGCATGAGGAAATCTGCATCCGTACCGGCGGAGACGAATTCGTTGTGCTGGCAAAAAATTATGACCAGTCCAAGGAAGAAACCTATATGCGCCTCGTTCGGGAGCAGATCAACCAGACCCTGCGGAGAGCCGGCAAGAGCTATCGGATTTCGGTCAGCATCGGCTGTTACCGCGGCGTTCCCAGCGCGGACGGCACCACGTCCATCCAAAGCGAGGCGGAATTCTTCCTGCGCAAGGCGGATGAAGCCATGTACGAGGAAAAACAGAGAAAATAAAAAACAAGAGCATCGGCAAAACGGTGCTCTTATTTTTTTGCCGGCGTTACGATTCAGGCTTTCCGGAAGGAAACTCCCCGTTACCCGAATCGCAGCATGCCAGCTGTATAACGCTGGCGTTCAGGTGCTCGAGAAAAGTTTTGTCATGCTCCACCAGCAGCATGGTGGGGCGGAACTGGGCGATGAGCCGTTCGATCTGCATGCGGGAAAGCAGGTCGATGTAGTTCAGCGGTTCGTCCCACACGTACAGGTGCGCCTGCTGGCACAGGCTTCGGGCAATCAACACCTTTTTCTGCTGGCCCGCGCTGAGGGCTTCCAGGGGCTTGTCGAACTGCTCCCGGGAAAAGTCCAGCTTCCGCAGGATGGTTTTGAACAGCGTTTCGTCGATACCGCTTTCCCGGATGTACGCCCGCATATCGCCCCGCAGGTGCGCCTGCTGGGGAACCACGGACAAGATCAGCCCGCTGGCTAAGCGGATTTCCCCGGCGGAAGGGCTGATTTCCCCCGTCAGCGCCTTGATCACGCTGGTTTTGCCGCAGCCGTTTTTCCCTGTGAGCGCCAGGATGTCGCCGTTGAACAGGGTGAAGGTCAGGCCGGAAAGGATGGTTCTGTCCCCGTAGCAGATCTCCGCGTCCCGGCAGGCAATCAGCCGCCCGGAGGGATGGACAAGCGGGAAGATTTTCAGGTCGTCCGCCCGTTCCAGGTTTTTGAGCAGCCCTTCCTTCTCCTCGATCTCCTTCTCCATCCGGGCTTCCAGGTTCTTCCGGCGCTGCTGCATCCGGCGGGACTTTTCGCCGTAGTACGCCCGGGCATCCATGGACTTTTCCCGCCCGCCGGGACGGATGCCGATCTTCACGCTCTCCGCGTGGTCGGCCCAGGCGCTGGCCTGGCGGGCAGAGGCTTTGAGCGAAGAAATCTCCTTTTTCAGCCGTTCGTTTTCATTGCGTTCAAACTCGTCCTGCCGCCGCTTGTTTTCCTCCCAGGAGGAGAAGGTACCCTTCTGCACCTCGATGTTCGCCCGGTTGATGGACAGCACATGGTCGATGCAGCCGTCTAGGAACGCCCGGTCGTGGGACACCAGGATGAAGCCTTTCTTGCCGTTCAGGTAACGGCTCACCACCTCCCGGCCCTGCATGTCCAGGTGGTTGGTGGGCTCGTCGATGAGCAGGAAGTGATGCTCCCGGGCGAAAAGCGCCGCCAATAAAACCTTGGCCTGTTCCCCGCCGGAGAGGGTGGAAAAGGGCTGGGACAGAATATCGTCCGTTATATCCAGGCAGGACACTTCTTTCAGGAACCGCCACACCTGGCCCTCCGCGTCCATGTCCGCCGCGATCTCCAGGGGCGTCTTGGATGGGTCGGGAACGGTGAAGGGAAAGTAGTCAAATTGCACCGGAGCGCTCACTGCGCCGTGGTCGGGCAGCTCGCCGCACAGGATTTTGAGCAGCGTAGTCTTGCCCCGGCCGTTGCGGGCGATGAAGCCCAGCTTCCAGTCCGTGTCCACGGCAAAGGAAGCGTCGTTGAAGATTAAATCCGGGCTGCCTTCGTAGGCAAACGTCAAATGAGATACCTGTATCCGCGCCATATAAAACCTCCGAATGAATCGTCCGCAGGCCAAAGCGCTTTTGTTCACAGCGGCGCGAAAAAAGCGCGCGGAATGAACGCAAAAAAAGACGCGCATTTCTGGCCTGCCGGGGCATAATCAAACAAGGCATGTGAAAAAACATGCTTTTATTTGTTGCCCGCTTGTCATCTGACCCTGGTCGGTCAGGACGGCAGAACCATTATTTGCGCATCCTTCCACCTCTTTCGTTTGTTTTCGGTTTCATTATATCCGATGCGGCGGGAAAATGCAAGCGGAATCTTTATTTGCAAAAACGGACGTAACAGTTCAGCCATAGCCTAATGGGCACTTTAAGTAATGAAGGCAATAGGCATTAGGCAATAGGAAATAATGTTCAACATGATTTGGGAAAAGAATTGGCGTATTCCATTTGGATTACACTATATAAAACTATTGCCTAATGCCTATTGCCTTATGCCTTCGTGACTTAAAGTGTCCAACAAAGCATCGACATAAACAGATACAAACGAACTTGATACATGCGCGCTACTGCCAATACTGCATGCCCCAGTGCTCGAAGTCCCACTGCTCCATGTAGTCGTTGCATTCGTAGTCGATATACACCAGCCTGCCGTTGCAGAGGATGAAGTTGGTGGGATAGTAATCGATGTTGGTATTGCGGGCGTACAGAAGGCGGCACATGTCCTTCATCTGTTCAATGTATTCCGGCCGCATCTTTCCTTCTTTGACCAGCTCCGCCGCGGTGGGGCCGGGCACGTATTCCTTCAGGATGCGTTCGTTTTCCTCGTCCACGTCCAGCAGCTCCGGCAGGGGAATGCCAATGTCCTTCAAGCGCCGGTAATCCCGCTGCTCCGCCTCGATCTTGTTGCCGAATTGGTAGTAATCGCAAGGTTCGTGGTGGATTTGTTTCAGCACGTATTCCTTGTCCCCGTCCGCCGCCAGGTAGGAATATCCGCCCTTGCCCTTGCCCAA
>CADBCX010000211.1 GCA_902793245.1 uncultured Eubacteriales bacterium
AGAAAGTGACCGACCTGTTCGATAAGGTGAAATCCAAAGAAGTGATCTGATGATCGGAACAACAAAACCGGCTGCCGCGTTATTTTGCGGCAGCCGGTTTTGTTTAGGCGGAGAGTTCATGGGCACTTTAAGGGAGAACGAGAGTGCAGAGTACAGAGTACAGATTTATCATGTCGATCAAAAAAGGATTCCGCGGCATGCTCACTATATTATCTGAACTCTGTACTCTGCACTCTGTACTCTAAAACTTCGTAGCTTAAAGCGCCCAATCAATCTCCATGAAGTTACAGATACTTGTCCTGCGCGGACAGCTTCTTCACCGTGCGGTACGCGGTCAGGAACATGACAGCAATGAATCCGATAAAGACCAGGGACCATTCGCTCTCGTCCAGGGTGGCGATGAGGTCGTAGAGGCCGTGGAGCAGCACGGGGCAGACCAGGGCCAGACGCCGGCTGGTTTTGCAATATTCCGTATTGCCGTGCAGCTCGTGAGATTTCGCCAGGCCGTACCACGCGCCCATGAACACGCCGAAGCAGGCGTGGCCCGGTACGGCAGTCAGCGCCCGGATGAAAGCTGTTTCCAAGCCGTACATCACCACGTAGTCGATGTTTTCCCACAGGGCGAAGCCCATGGACACGAACACCGCGTACACCACGCCGTCGAAGCGGCAGTTGAAATCGGGCGAATCCCAGGTGCGGCGCTTGAGCAGCAGGTATTTGAAGCCCTCTTCCGATAAGCCCACTACCAGGAAATAAAACACGATCTGGTACAGCAGCGTATTGGGATGAAGAAAATTGCTCAACAGCTGCGCCCCAAGCCGCTCGGTAAACACAGCCAGGGCGGTGGAAATAATGCCCTGTAAAATCAAGCGCCACAGAAGCGGCCTGGGCTCCTTTTCCAGCTTGTCCGCTTTATAAACATAAATCATCAGGGCAGCCGCCGGAATGATCGCCGCGGCGACCAGAACAATATGTGCCGGGGAAAAAATGAACATCGCTCGTCCCTTCTTTTCTGTGGTTTGGTATGGAAGTATTATAAACAATTTGATCGTATTTTACAAGAAAAAACGTCGAAAGCGGCAATGCGCTCCGGCGTTTTCATCACGAATGCTGAACCGTCAGATGTTCCGGGTCGCCCAGGTCGGGGTTGCGGGACAAATACTGCTGAATAGCGCCCCGGGCCAGAGCGTCGCACCGGTTGTTTTCCGGGTGGTCGGAATGACCCTTGACCTTTTTGAAGGTGACGTTGTGGCCTTTTTTGCTGATGGTGAGCAGCAGCAAGCGCCATAGATCCTGGTTCTCCACCGGCTTGCCGTCGCTGGTTTTCCAGCCCCGGCGCTGCCAGTTGTCCAGCCAGTGCTCGTTGAAAGCGTTTACTAAATAGGAAGAATCGGAATACACCGTCACGTTGCAGCGGGTTTTCAGCTTGCCCAGCGCGCTGATGACGGCGAACACCTCCATGCGGTTGTTGGTGGTCTGGGGCATGCTGCCGCTGATTTCCAGCTCGTGGACGCCATAGCGCAGAATCGCCGCCCAGCCGCCGGGGCCGGGATTGCCGGAACACGCGCCGTCGGTAAAAATGTCAACTGTTTTCAGCGTTTCGCTCATGCCTGTCAAAGCCCCCTGTCTGTTCATGCCTGACAACTATACCATACCTTGTGGCAAAAAGCAATTCCTCCACAAGAAGTTTTCCGCATGAACAGCGTTCTTTTTTCATAGGATAGAACGACAGGGGGTGTTGGAATGATCAGGCCGACCAAGCGCAAGGAACCGCAAGAAGAAAAGAAGGACGGCGGCATCGTTTACCGGCAGGCGGAGAAACCGCGCTGGGGAGAAAAGCTGGCGCGGAATTTCGCCTTTGCCGGCATTTTGACGCTGTCCGTGGTTACGGTCCGAAACGCGCAGCTGCCCACGGGGAAAACCGTGCTGACGGCGGTGCGGGAGATGATCGACGCGAGCTGGGACAGCAGCCTGGGAAAAATCAGCTTTGTCAGCAATCTGCTGCCCGAAAGCATGGCGGTGTTTTTTGAAACCGACCTGAACGCGGATTTGACCGCTCCTTGCTTCGGCAGGGTGCTGCATGCCTGGAGCGAGGAGGAACCTTATCTGGGATACAGCGCGGTCAACGGCGGCGTGTACGCGGTGTCCGCGGGGCAGGTGATGAGCGTGGCGCACGGGCTGGACGAGGAACGGGTCGTCCGCGTGCGGCATGAGAACGGGCTGGAAAGCCTGTATTACAATCTTGCTTCCGTGAACGTGCGGGAGGGAGACGAAGTGACGGCAACCACCCGCCTGGGCACAGCCCTGCCGGGAAAGCAGGCGCTGCTGGAGGTGCGCCGGGCGGGCCGGGCCATCGACCCTGCCGCGTTCCTCGCGCCCAGAGGGGAGGCAAAGCCATGACGCTGCGATTGGGCGGCAGCCGGGTGAAAGCGCATCCGCTTTTTCTTGTGTTGCTGGCGATTGGCGCGGCGACCGGTATGGGGGAAAGGCTGCTGCCGATGCTGGCCGCGCTGGCGCTGCACGAGGCGGGGCATTTGCTCGCGGCGCGGTGGCTGCGCCTGCGGGTGGATGAACTGGAGCTCACGCCGCTGGGCGGGCTCATGACGGCGCCATCCCTGGAGAAAGCGCCGCCGCTGCACCGTTTTCTGCTGGCTGCGGCGGGGCCGCTGGCCAGTCTGTGCGGGATTGCGCTGGCCCCGTTTCTGTACCGGCAGGGCATGCTTCCGTTTGACCTGACCGGGGCGTTCATCCATGCCAACCTGGCGCTGCTGCTCCTGAACCTGCTTCCCGCGCTGCCGCTGGACGGCGGGCAGATGCTCCGCGCCCTTCTGAATCGCTTCCTTCCTGAAAAAGAAACGCGCAGAGGAATGTCGCTCGCCACCACCGGAATGGGCATGCTGCTCTGCGGCCTGACTTTCCTGTTCGCTTTTCAGGGGAAAATTGTTCTGGGGCCCGCTTTTGCCGGGCTTTACCTGATTTATGCCGCGGTGATGGAGGGCAGGCACGGCACGGCGAAGTACGTAACCAGCCTGATCGCGCGCCGCCAAAAGCTGGATCGGCAGAGGGTGCTGCCGGTGGAAACGGTGGCCGTTGGGGCGGGGATGCCCGTGCGCTCCCTGCTGGGCAAACTGACGCCGGGAAAATATCACATGATTCACGTGCTGTCGCCCGACGGCATGACGCGGCTGGGCGTGATCGAGGAAAAGGCGTTCTGCGAAGCGGTGCTCAGCAGGCATGACGCCAGCCTGGGCAGTCTCCTGGCGGAAACAAAAACCCCGTCCGGGAACATGGCCCTGGCGGGGAAAAACGCGGGATAGAACGCCCCAAAAGCCTTCCCCTCAAGGGGAAGGCTTTTGGAAAGTGATTTAAAGTGTCCAAGAATTGCCTCTGCGTCTGACCGGATACCGGACGCGTTACAGCTCTTTCCGCATCCGGTCGGCGTCCTGCGATGAAACGTCATGGTCGCTGTACCGGGCGCGCTCGTACAAATCCGCAAACGCGCCGGCGACAGTTGGGGAGAGGCGTTTATCCTGCCCCAGCGCCTCCCGGACGGTGCGGCCCCGGGCTTCCGGCTTTCGCTGGATGTACTGCCGGTACAGCCTGCGCACCCGGGCGCGGCCGTCCAGTTCTTCCCATCGGGGCTGCTTTCTGCTTTGATGAATCGCTTCCTTCACCCGGTCCCGGATGGACTGGGTTTTTTCGTCCCAGTTCAGGGTGCTTTCGGCTTCGTCCACATAGTCCTCGTTCGTCGCCGCCGCGTACAGCCGCAGGCGTGCGATCATCCGCTTCCAAAGCCGGCGGACATTCCGGACAATGATCCGCAGCGCAAGGAATATGAGCGCCGCAATAAGAAGCGCCGCCAGCACCTGGAACACCTTTTCCATAAACAAGGCAAAGGCATTGGACTCCGCAACTTCCGCGAAATCGCCGAAATCCATCCCGCCCATTCCCTGGCCGCCGGACCCGGGCTCCGCGGCAGGCAGGAGCCGCATTAGGAAGGAAACCACATAGGCGATGCCCAGGCGGATATAATACCAGGCGATTTCCAGTCCCTTTGCCAGCGTGCCCCAGGCGGAGGCCGCGGCGGCAATCAGGAACACGACCGCCACCAGCGCCGTATTGCGGCGGCGCAGCGAAGCCGGGGCTTTCTCCGCGCCGTGCATCCCATCCCGGATGCCGGTGCGGTTCAGGTACATCAGCATCAGAAAAGCATAAGCGAGGAAAAAGCCCATAAGCGGCGCCTGAATGTCCGAAAACATCGTGCGCGCGGCGAACATCTGTCCCGCCAGATGCAGCCCCGCGCCGGCAATCCACCAGCCCGGCGACCATTCCTCCCAGGTGGGGCGAGCCCAGGCGGGAGGCAGCAGGATCAGGAGCGCCGCGCAGGGCAACGCCAGCAGGAGACTTCGGAGATCACGCGCTGCCAGAAAAAACCAAATCAGCCCAACAGACAGGACACAGCCCGCAACCGTCCAAGGCAGGCAGGCTTTTTTCGGCAGCAGATATCCGCCCACGCCCCAGAGATACGCCAGCGTAAACGGCAGATACCAGAGCAGCGCGTTTTCGGGATACAGCCATTTTCCCAACAGCATCGGAATGGGAAAAACGCCGCAGGCCAGGGCCAGCGCTGCCAGGGCCTTCATGGGCCAGATGCGCAGCCTGTCTTTCACGCGGTTTTTCCCCCTTTTTCCAGCAGGTGAAGCGTCACCGTGTTCCCAAGCCGCCGCAGCAGGGCGGTTTTTTCCTCCACGGCTTCGCTGGTGTAGGCGGACAGGATCAAGGAAATTGCGGCAGCGCAGGATTTTCAGCCGTGCGAAAGCGGAGAGCAGCTCTTCCTCCCGCGCGCTGTGGCGCTCCGGGGGCAGGAGGGTGATGTTATCGCTTTCTCCCATGGGCATATTCGCCGCGAAGCCCGCCGCCACCCCGGCAGAGAGCACCTTGATACAGACCGTGGCCGCCATGGAAATGGCCCGCTCGATCATGTCCTGCTCGTAGTCCATCAGGTCGCCCCACTGGTCTTCGCTCATTTGCGCGTTGATCACCACCAGCAGCTTTGTGTCCATGGTGTAGTCGTGGGTCTTGACCTGCAGCACACCCCCCATGCGGGCGGTGGCGGGCCAGTGAATGTCCCGGATGGGGTCGCCGGGCCGATAATCTCGGATGCCGTTTACCAGGAAAGGGTCGGTGAGGTAATGGCGGCGCACAATCAAATCCCCCTGCAGGCGGGATACGGGCAGGGGAATGTCCTGCTCGTTCAGCAGCCGGGGAAAAACCAAAATCCTCGCCGGGGTATGCAGGTCCAGCCCTTTCCCGCCAATCCCGAACAAATCCCCGGCGGTCAGGGGCGTAGGAATGACAGATGTGATGACATGGCAGGGAGTCCGGGAGCCGCCCGGAAGTCCTGAGTATCAGAAGATAAAGGAGAGCAGTATGAGAGCTTATAAGGCTGTCTATAAAGGGGGGACCGGGGAGATCGTCGAGAAGAAATCCCGGTTTATTGCCCATGTTGCCAGAGCTTCAACCGTGGAGGAAGCACAGCAGTTTATTGATAAG
>CADBCX010000212.1 GCA_902793245.1 uncultured Eubacteriales bacterium
TGGCGCGGCGTCCCCAGCAGTTCTTCCATGATGCCGACGCTGAACTTCACCGGGATTTTGGTCTCGTGGACTTCTGCCACGTCCTGGCCGTTGACATTCAGCATCAGCGTGATGTCGAAGGGCACGATGCCGGTATAGCCCGCTTCTTCCTGCAGCTTTTGCAACGCCGCCCAGTCTTCGGCGGGAATCTGATCCATGGAAAGCGGAGCGCTGATGAACAGCACCAGCACCTGCGCGTCGGGCTGGCTGACGGCCTGCCGCACTTCTTCGGAAATGCCTTTCATTTCGCCCTTTTGAATGGCGGCGATGATGCTTTCTGCCACTTCCTGCATGTTGCTGCATTGGATGACCGGCGCGCCGGGCTTGATTTTCGCTTCGCCCTTATGCCATCCCGTGGCCTGCGCTTCAAACACGGCCTTGACTTCCACGTTGGCTTTTCCGAGCTTGAACTTGTTGTCCGCAACGGTCACGCCACCGGAAACGACCTGCCATTCCTTGAACTTGTAGCCCTGCGCCGGATAAGCGGTCAGGGTGACTTCGGTGCCTTCATAGCCGGAATTGGGCGAAGCGGAGCCTGTGCCGTGGCCGTCGTTGGTGACGGTGACAAGGTAGGCGTCGCGCAAGGCGTAGGTGTAGGTATAGGTCTTGTCGGCGGTGATTTCCGCATCGGCGCTGGGGGTCACATCCCACGCGCCCGCCTTGAAGGCGTCGCCGGGCTTGGCGCCCACGGCGGGAATATCCGCTGCCGCTAGTTTCAGGGTATCGCCCGCGAAGCCGGTCAACGTAACGGTCTTCGTCTCGGCGGTTCCATCGTCCCAGGAGCCGTTGACCACCTTAAAGGTAACGGTGCGGCTGATCTTCCCCAGGGTGGTCAGCGTGGCGGGGGTATAGGTGACGGCGTAGTTGCCGGTCACGTCGTTCCCGTCCGCGTCCAGAATCTTCGCGGCGGAGGGGACGATCTTCCCGTTTTCCGCTGTCAGCGTGACGGCGCTCAGGGCATGCCCGGAAAGCGCGTCCGTCAGGATGGCCCATTGGGTGCCGGTCTGGATGCTCTCGCCCTCCTTGACCGTCTGGGCCAAAGCGGTGACAATCGCCGCCTTGGGCGCGATGGTCACGGTGGCGGAGCCGGTCACGGGTGTGTAGTTGTCCGCGGTGATTTGGTATCCAACCACCAGTTTTCCGGCGTTGGTGAGGGTGGGGCTGGCGTCCAGGTCATATGGGCCTGCCGCTGTTCCATATTTCACGGTATACCCGCTTGCCGGATCCGTCACGCTGACCGCGATCCCGTGCGCATTGCCGTCATAGGAAGCGGATACATCGGGGGCCGATACGGTCATGGGTTTTTCCACGATCTCCCAGGCGGCTGTGGCAGCGTCTTTGTAATTGCCTTTCCCGGTCACGGTAACGGTATATGTCCCCTTGCCGGTGCCCTTTGTATCGCCGGAAACGGTATAGTCTGTTCCCGCGAGCGCGGTTCCGTCCAGCGTAACGGAAGCAACCGTCACGCTCTGTTCCGATCCGTTAAACTGAAGCTGTGACGCGCTCAGCGTTACCGTCGCGCCGGTAATGCTTCTCGGGGTAATCGCGAAATCTGCCGTCCCCGTATAGATCGTATCAGCCGTTTCTTCTGTGACGGAAACGGTATAGCTGCCGACCTGCACGGGCTTCTCTGCAAGCGGGCCGTAAGCAGTGCCGTCCCAGGCGGTTCCGGTGTAGGTGATCACCGGGGCTTTCGTCGTCCCGGCTGGCTTGGCATATGCCGGAGCTTCCAATGCGCTGCCATAGACGGCGCCCGCCTGGGTAACGCCGAGGTTTTCTCTTCCTTTTGCCGCGTAGGTATAGGTGTATTCCTTGTCCTCCGAGATCACAAGCTCCGTGCTTGGCGCCGGATCACTCCAACCGCCTGCCATATAGCCGGCGGCAGGCTTGTTCCCAGCGGAGGGAATGTCTCCGGCTTCCAGTTTCAGCAGCTTATCTTCATTCGCTGCCCGGCTGAGGATGACCTCAATCGGATCGGATGATCCGGTATCATCCCATCCGCCGTTTACGATCTTGAACGTAACCTTAAATGTAATGGCGTCGCTGGTGATGCTGAACGCCAGATTTGCCGTCTCCCCGCCCCAGGTCATTCGTGCGACATAGTTCCCGCAGCCCGACGGCGCTCCGGAGAGCGCTTCATCTCCCGCGACTGTAATGCTGCCGACCCCAGTGGATTTGTAATAGGATACGGTTGTGGGCTTGGCCGCCAGCCCCGCAGGCGCTGTCGCCGGATATCCGTCAATCGTTACCGTTTTGGCATTGCCATCGTATTTCAGGTTCGTCGGGGCTTTCAAGGTCAGCGTAATGCCATTTGTATCATATTCGTTAGGGCAATCAGCCGTGCACGTGGCAGTAATGGCCGCACCGGAAGCGGTATATGTGAAATTATGCCAATGAGGAACCGTGATCGCAGTCGGCGCGCTGGCGTAGTCCGTTTCATGCTCGCCGTTCACCTGTTCGGCCAGCAGCCAGACCTTCCAATTCCCCTTGTTGGTTTCATAGTTGTCCGGCAGCGTAAAAGTGACCGTGCCGTTGGTTTCGCTCACCGCGGCGGTGGCGTAATCCTGTTTCACCGCGCCGGTGCTCCAGCCGCTTCCGGCGGTCCAAGAATCATTTTTGTTCGTAATCAGCAGGGACACATGGTTGGAGCCGCTGTCGATTTGGTATGGCACGGTGATCTGGGTGGCGCTGTCTCTCGTAATCGCCGCGCGGATTCCGATGGCTCTGTTGGAATCAGCCAGCGTCAGCTTATACGGATTGGATTGGATGCGAGAGGAGAAGAGGACAGAGGAAAGATTTAAATTAAAAGCGGGCCGAGCGCCGTAGTGGCTATCGACGTAAGCGAGGCTCACCCAGCCGACATCGTCCACGTAACCGGCTTCATCATCGAAGTCCGAAAAAGGCGACCGCAGCCACCACCACCCGTCTGCGCCCGACGCAATGCGGTCATCGACATTGGAAAAATACGTCGCCGCTTCCTTCGCCGAAAGGAAGAAGAAGGACTCGCTGCTCAACGAAGCGGGACCGTAGGTGAGCGAATAATTGTTTACCGTATCTTTGTATGTATAATCTGCCGTTTCGGTTACTGTGGTCGGGCTGATCGCGGCTCTCTCAGCGCTGCCTTCCACCCAGTTCGCAAGAAAATTCGTGCACCAAGTCTGCGCGTTGCTCCTGGCCCATGCGTTTCTCGGTGTCGCGGCACTGCTCGGGTTGAACTGTATGCGGGCCAGTGTATCCTTGGAAATCAGCAGGGCCTTTCCTTCGCCACTGACCGGCAAAGAACTGTCTGCGCCGCCCGACAGCACGCGCCACTGGATGGCGTTGTTATTATACTTGCCGAACCAGACCGTGTAATTCCTGGCGGTGGACGTGGCCTTGGCGATTTCCCCCGCGCCCAGCACGATTTCCGGCGTGCTTCCTTCCGCATGCGCCGCAGCCGGCCCCGACAGCAGCCCCGCCGCCATCGCCATCACCATCAGCGCAAGTACCATGATCCGCATCTTTTTCATTGCCTGTCCCTCGTTTCCTCTGTGCCGCCGGGCCCCTTTCCGCCCCGCAGCCCTTTCCGACATAACTTGCCATTTTCTGTATTCTACCATAAATTGTTACAATTGTGTAGAGGAAAAATGAACAATTTTGCGCTTCTTTTGCATCTTTTCTTCATTCTTTCCGCGCCCCTCCTGTCATCCTGAGCCGTCCCCATCCGTATAGGGGACGGCTCAGGATGACAGCGGGGTACAGATGACAGCGAACGTGCAGAAAATGTGCACAAAGCCCCTCAATTGCCTGTTCTATGCCTAAAAACCCTGGAATCCTTATCAATCAAGGCTTCCAGGGAAAACGGAGCATAGGAGACTCGAATTGGCCCAGGGGTATCCCAAGATGTCCCATTCTGTGCTATCTGGTCGCACCATTTTGCCACATCGCACAAATTCGTTACACCTCATCCCATGTGATACCACCCGGTTAATGGTATGAATAATGGTACTAAATCAGGCGAAGCAGGTCAGGCTTTCGCTCATAAAAATAGATTGTATATACTATACATTTGGAGGAAGAAGCAATGAGTACGATGAACAAACAGATCCACGATCAGAAAAATGGCCTGACCTACACGCTTTGCAGCGACTGCTACCTCCCGGATCTAAACCTGCCCGATGCCGACAAAACTTCACTTGGACACTATGGCCGGATGCGCCTGAATTATCTCTGGGAGCATCGTCCCGGCCTGTACACCCGCATGATCCTATCCGGCAAGCTTTACGAGCACCTGACAGAAATCGACCAGACCAGCCGACGGCAAATGGAACAAATCATCTCTCAGATAGCCCAGACAGAAGGAGTCGATGAAAAGCTGAAAGCAAAGGATCAAATGGCCTGGGTTGGCCGGATGAACAGTATCCGGCAGCGTGTTGAAGAAATGGTCCTGGAAGAACTGATTTACGGATAACAGAAAAGCCGCTTCTTGGGGGCGGCTTTTTTATGTGAAAAAACCATGACCCAGGAAAGTTGCCTGAAAAGTGCAGCCTTCATGAAAAAAGCCGATCCTATATTTCAAGGGATCGGCCCTCTGAAGGAGGACATTCAACTAGTTATACAGACTTTTCTTTTACTTCCGCCAGGGTGGGAACGCTGGTGATGCCGCCGTGCTTTTGGGTGGACAGGCTGGCGGCGGTGCAGGCGAAGCGGACGATTTGGGTCAGTTCTGCTTCCGATAA
>CADBCX010000213.1 GCA_902793245.1 uncultured Eubacteriales bacterium
AGAAAGATTGAAAAAAGGTTGAAAAAACAGCAGCGGAAGGCCGATCCTCCCGCTGCTGTTTTTTACCGTCTGTATGAAAATTCTCCGAAAACCGGAAGCGATAAAAGCATCACTCGAGCGGCATAATGGAGGAAGCAATGATGTAGAAGATCATCTTTGCGCCTTCGTCATTGATGGGAGAGAAGGTGAAGAAGATCATGTTGTCATTGGTGTCCACCAGCACGATAGCGCCTTCATTGGTTTCCTCGGCTTCATAGGTAACGGCGTCGAGGCCGTTGATGGTCACGATTTCAGGCTCCTTCATGCCGCCTTCCACGGCGTTCTGGTAAGCCTGATCCAGGGTCATACCGTCCACATGCAGCGCGTAGATGGTGAGAACACAGGTCTGTTCTTTGTCCGTCAGCTTCGCGTAAACGCCGGAAGCGGTTTCTTCTTCGGTGACTTCCACGGCATTCAGCTCATCGGGCAGCCAGATTTTCAGGCCCATCTCGTCGATGTTGTAGAAATCGCCAGTCAGGTCCGTATCCGCGATCAGCATTTCAGAGGCGGCCCATTCGATAGCGGTTTTTTCTTCGGCCATGGCAGAGAAAGGCATCAGGACGACGCACACCAGCGCCAGCAGGGCAATCAGTTTCTTCATTAAGGTTATGCTCCTTTTCTTTGTTCTGTTGCATCGCGCAACGCGGGATATTATACGATATTTCGTCGGATCGGTCAACCCTCGGCGGAAGAAGTGCTTCTATCGCTGAATGAACGCTTCGTTCAGTATCTTTCCTTCCGCGTCCGGCAGACTCAGGCCCAGGGCTTTTGCCAGGGTGGGGGCAATGTCGATCAGGTTCGCTTCTTCGATGCGCCGTCCGATATGGATGCCGGGGCCGGACAGCCACAGCAGCGTCCGCGCCTGCGGGCAGTCCAGGCCGAAGCCGTGTTCCCCGAAGGTTTCTTCCTGCCGGTCAATGAAGCAATGACCCGGCAGCGCGTCCACCGCCAGCTTCACGTTCTCCGGCGCGTGCAGGGCTTCCAATTCTTCTTTGCTCAGAATGGCTTTGATGCCCCATTCCGCCTGATGCGCTTGCAGGGCTTTTCTCGCGGCGGCCAGGTCGGGGCCGAAAATGTATGCCCCCATGCCCAGGCTCTGGGCCCGGGCGCCGCAGGCGGATTGCAGCTCGCTGTCCAGCAGAATGCCGTTGGGCGCGTCCTGTTGCCCGTGGTCGCTGACCACACAGAAAAGCATGTCGTCCAGCAGATTCGCTTTCCGCACCGCATTGATGATCCGCTCCACCCGCCGGTTCAGGCGCTCCATGGCGGCGTGGGCTTCGGCGCTCTCCACGCCGTAGTTGTGGCGCATGGCGTCGCAGTCCACCAGATGCACGAACAGCGCGTCCGGGGGGCGGCGGGAAGCGTACAGCTTTTCGCAGAGCAGGGCGGCGTAATCGTCTAAGTCGGGCTGATGGATGCTTTTCCGGGTCTTACCGTAGCGCGCTTCCATCCGCAGAATCCACACGGGGGAGGCGTATTCCAGCATCTTCTTTACGGCGCTTTCCCCCGGCAGGGGCAGCACCTCCGGGAAGTTCCAGCGCACGAAGCGGTTCTTCCCGCTGACGGGCCAGAGGATGGAAGCCACGTCCATCCGTTTTTCTTTCGCCGCCTGGTAAAGCGTTTTCGCCCGGATGTCCCCCACCGACCAGTACCATTTCCGCATGCTCGGCGGGGTGTCGGGCTGGAAGGGCTGGTTGTGGCCGATGCCGTGGGCGGCGGGGAAACAGCCGGTCAGCAGCGACGTGTGAATCGGGTAGGTCAGGGTAGGGTAAATGGTTTTCACGTTGCCGCAGAACACGCCGTTTTCCGCTAAAGCAGAAAAAGCGGACAGGCTCAGAAGCCTATCCGCGTCAGGCTGCGCCACCGCGTCCAGGGAAATCATACAAAGACGCATGAAGATTACCTCATTTAACTTGTAGCTTTGTTGTGTTTGTTTTTATAACCTATAAGTATTTTACTCAACCCCTATGGCTTTCTCGGAAGGGGGTCTGGGGGGAACCTCTCTTTGGCCTCCAAAGAGAGGTTCCCCCCACAAAATCTTATACGTCCTTTTACCTCCGATGGCGGCGCTTTTTGCGGAAGAAGAGGAAGTAGATCACCAGGCCCCAGATGATGACGCTGCGCCAGTTGATGCGGGTCTCCTCATGGTTCCACTGGTTCCGCCAATCCTGCCAATAGCGGTCGTTGTCGCTTTCCCGGGCGTCGTAATCGTCCCGGGCGAACATGCCGTACCACCAGTCGTCGGTGGTCTGGGGCTGGGGAGTGGACTGGAGGACGGTCTGGCCGAAGAGTCCGGTCACGTCCAGGGACTGATTCTTGGCTTTCGCCAGGGTCTGGCCCAATTGTACGGCCACGTCAGCCAGGGCTTCGTCATACTGCCGGGCCAGGAAAGGCGTACGGAAATGATTCGCCATCAGGCTGATCTGGGTGTCGGTAGGCACGGTCTTTTCCGCGGTGCTGCCCAGGGCGATGGCGTAAGTCTCCTCGCCGATCACCATCAGCAGCAGCGCGTCATTGCTGCCCAGTCCCCATACGTCGAACACCTTCTTGGCATAGTTCGCCGCGTTCACACCGCCCAGGAAATGGCGGGTCAGCACATACAGCTGGCCGCCCGCGGCGGTGTTTATCCGGGTGTTCAGGGTTTCCATATCGGCGATGGTCTGCTCTCCCAGCACCCCCGCCAGGTCCGCCACAGTTCCCTGAGGGCGGGGAGGATACTTGGTTTCCGCGAATGCGGGAGCGGCCAGCCCGGCGCACAGCATGAGTGCCAGAGCCAGCGCAAAAATACGGATCATACGCATGTTGTCCTCCCCCTTTCTTACTGAGCGTTAAAGACTTCCGCCGGCTGGATGCCCATGAGCTTGGCCAGGAAGCCGCTGAAGGTGCGGTTGATGCGGCCGTTGAACTCCGCCGCCGCCTGGTTGTAGGTGGCGCCCACGGTCATCTGCTCGCTTTCGGAGAGCATCTGGGGCAGATAGTTGTCCACATACATGGCGTCCCGGCTGTCGTTCCTGACAGAATCCAGCTGGGACAGGGTTTTCAGCAGCGCCGCCGCGTCCCGGCCCAGGGCGTCGTTGGCCTCGGCCTTGCGGCCCAGATCGCTGTAGGCGTTATCCAGCTGACCTAAATCCATGTTCACCCGCTGGTAGGCTTCGTCCGTCTCCGGCACGTGGCGCTTCGCCACCGCCAGGATGTTGTAGGCGGTTTCCACCCGGGTTTGCAGCATGCTTTCCAGGCCCGCGTAGGTGGCATCCACATGGGCCTTTTCTTCCGTCCAGCCTTTGTACGCGCCGAACAGCACGCTGCCGATGATCAGCACGACCATGATCGCAAATGCGGTGCCTGTCTTGAGTTTCATTGATGGCCTCCTTTATGAAGGCTTCCCCTTGAGGGGAAGCTGTCAGGCGAAGCCTGACTGATGAGGTGAAAAAATGTTCCGAAAGGCACCTCATCCGGCCCTTCGGGCCACCTTCCCCTCAAGGGGAAGGCTTTTGGATTACATCTTCAGCAGCTTTTCCTTGAGGTTCTTCTCCATCGTCGCCAGGGTCTTTTCGGCCTCAGCCCGCTTCTGGCGGCCTTCCGCCTGGATGCGGGAGACCTCGTTGATGGTATCGATCAGGGACTGGTTGGTGGCGATGAGGGTTTCCATATCGATGATGCCGCGCTCGGATTCCTTGGCCGTTTCGATGGTGCCCATCTTGAGGGTCTCGGCGTTCTTGCGCAGCAGGTCGTTGGTCATGTTGGTGACAGCGCGCTGGGCCTGCATGGCCTGCTGGCTGTGGTGCAGGCCCAGGGCCAGCACCATCTGGTTTTTCCACAGGGGCAGGGTGTTCACCAGCGTGGACTGGATGCGCTCCACCAGCAGGGAGTTGTTGTTTTGCAGCAGGCGGATCTGCGGGGCCATCTGCATGGAAATCTGCCGGGTCAGTTTCAGATCGTGCAGCTTCTTTTCAAACCGGTCACACTGGGCGGCCAGATCGTTGGCCCGCTGGGCGTCCATGGCGTCACCGCTCCTGGCGGCGATTTCCTGAAGCCGTTTCAGATCGGTTTCCCGCACTTCCCGCAGACGCTGCTCGCCCGCCACGATGTACATGGTCAGCTCGTGGAAGTAAGCCAGGTTCATGTCATACAGCTTGTTGAACATGGCCACGTCTTTCAGCAATTGCACCTGATGGTCTTCCAGACTGCCCGCGATGGCTTCCACATTCTTGCTGACGTCCTCGTATTTGGCTTGGATGGTTGCAATCTGCTGCTTCGCGCCGAAAAAGAGGCCTTTCAGTCCCTTGGGTTTTTCGCCCGCGGCACTAAAGCCCTTGAGCTCGGTGATCAGCCTGGTCAGCATATCGCCGACTTCCCCGGTGTCGCCTGTCTTGACACTGGAAAGCACCGTGTCCGCAAATCCGGAAATCTTCTTCTGGGCGTCCGCGCCATACAGCATCACATGGTCGGGATTGGTCAGGTCGATGGTCTTGGAAAACTCCTCCACCTGCTTCATTTCTTCCGGGGTCAGGGAGGATTCCAGGCTGGCCACCGCTTCCGCGGCGTCCGGGGCCTGGGGCGCCTGGGCGTTGATTTCGTCCAGCTTTTCCACAGCCTCTTCCACCTGCTTTTTGTCCTCCGCTTCGGAATGGAGGGTCAGAATCG
>CADBCX010000214.1:0-4680 GCA_902793245.1 uncultured Eubacteriales bacterium
GCACTCTCGGCTAATCGTTTTCCTTCTCCCGCTGCGCTGCGTCGGCGGCGATTTGGGCTTTGAACGCCGCCACTTCTTCGGGGGTTTCAAAGATTCTCTGGCTGGCCCAGTCGATGGCGACGGTGTTCGCCAGCAGGTCGTGAATGAGGGAATTGGTATGCGTGAAGATCATCACCAGCGCTTCCGTCAGCAGGATCAACCCGATCACCGCCGGGCCCACCACGCCGATGGTGCCCCAGTAGATCATGAGAATGATTAAGACCGGGATCATCGTCTCGATGGTGTATTTGCCTAAGATGGCCCGAATGAACAGCGTCGGCCCATGCACTCTTGTTCCGTCGGTTTTCATCAGGCCCAGGCCGAAGATTTTCTTGCCCACCGTCTGCCCGTCGCCCAGTTTCAGGGGAATGAAAAACTCCCACGTAAGATAGGCAAAAAAGAAGCCCAAAGAAACAATCAGCACGGACAACTGCAGCATCATCTGATGGGCGCGCAGGGCTTTCGCGTCGGCGTTCAGGGCGGCAAAGGCTGCGTCCACCCGCTGTGCTTCCTCGGGGCTCAGGGCTTCGTATTCGGTTTGGGTCAGGCGCAGGTCCACCTGGTATTCCTGGCCGTAGCGTTCATAGCTTTCGCTCACGGTGCGGTTGTAGCCGTCGTACCCCAGCAGGGCGGACAGGCCCCAGGCGAACAGCACCGCCAGAATGCCCAGCAAAATGGCATCAAACAGGAAGGCGGAAATGCGCTTCCACATGCTGGCTTTCTGCAAATCATACGCCATGGGCGCACCCCCCTCCCGCGCTTTTTCTGAACGAACACAACAAAACAAATACACTTGATTGTATTATACAAAAAAATATCAAAAAAATCTATACTATTACGAAATTTTTAGAAATTGTGCAAGAATCGATCCTGTAAAAAAATGGAGGAAACCATCGAATGCATGGCTTCCTCCGAATGAATTATAATTCCACGATCTCCGCGTTGTCGATAGCGGCCTGAATCAGGGCTTCCTGCTCCAGCTGGCCTTCGCCCTTCTGGATGAGGGCTTCCTTGGGCTTGGTGGCGGGATGGCGGGGGGTGAACACGGTGCAGCAGTCCTCATAGGGCAGGATGGAGGTGTCATAGGTGCCGATTTTCTTGGCGTACTCCATGATGTCGATCTTATCAAAGCCGATGAGGGGCCGGTACACGGGCATGGTCCTGACAACTTCGTTGGTGGTGATGAGGGCTTCCATGGTCTGGCTGGCCACCTGGCCGATGGACTCGCCGGTGATCAGCGCCATGGCTTCTTCCTTCTGGGCGATGCGCTCGGCAATGCGCATCATGTAGCGCCGCATGATGAGGGTGGTGTAATCCTCCGGGCACTTTTCGTGAATCTGCATCTGAATCTCGGTGAAGGGCACCACGTACACCCTGAGGCCGCAGCAGTATTCACTCAGGATTTTCGCTAAATCCAGCACCTTCTGCTTGGCAAACTCGCTGGTGTAGGGGAAGGAATGGTAGTGCACCGCCACCAGCTGCACCCCGCGCTTGGCGATCATGTAGCCCGCCACGGGGCTGTCAATGCCGCCGGAGAGCAGCAGCGCCGCCTTGCCGCCGGTGCCGACCGGCATGCCGCCCACGGCGGGATACACGGAGCAGTACAGATAGGCCTGATCCCGAATTTCAATGGACAGCACATGTTCGGGCTTGCGCACGTCCACCTTCAAATGGTCCTCGTTGCGCATAAGCACGTATTCGCCCACCTGCATGTTGATCTGCGGGGAGGTGAGGAAATAGTGCTTGTCCGCCCGGCGGGCCTCCACCTTGAAGGTGCCGGTCAGGCCCTGCATCAGCGCGTTGGCCTGTTCGCAGATGCCCTCGAAGTTGTCCTTTTCCATTTCGATGGCGGGCGCGATGGAGTGGACGCCAAACACCTTCGCCACCCGCTGCATGCAGCCCTCCATGTCCTCCGCGTCGCTGATGAACACCCGGGCGTCGTGGAGCCACACCTGGCCCCCAAAGGGCTTGGCCGCCTCCTTCACCCGCTTCACCAGCGCTTTCAGAAAGTAAGGCCGGTTCAGGCCCTTCAAATAGATTTCGCCGTAGCGAACCATGAGCAGTTTTCGCATAAAATGATAACCCCTCTTATCGACGTTGGTATTTGGATAAAATGGCGTATTGCCGCTGGATTGCCTCTACCGTCTGCCGCATTTCCTCCGCGGTGTTTTCCGGCGACAGGGAGAAGCGCAGGGCGGATTCGGCGTACTTTTGCGGCGTGTGCATGGCCTTGAGCACTGGGCTGATTCGCTGCTTATAGGAGGAGCAGGCGGAGCCCATGCCCACATAAACGCCCTCGCCCTCCAGCGCGTGGAGCATGGTTTCCGAGCGAACCGGCGGCAGGGACACATTCAGGATGTGGGGCGCGGACACGTCGCTGTCCGGAGCCAGGCCGTTGACCGCGGCTTCGGGAACCGCTTCCTGGATGAGACTCCACAGCAGCAGCTTGTTTTCCCGCATGGCGTTTTCCCTGGGATAAGCTTCAATCGCCGCCAGCAGCCCCGCGATGCCGGGGGTGTTTTCCGTGCCGGAGCGAAGCTGGCCCTCCTGTCCGCCGCCCACCTGCCGGGGATTGAGCTGCACCCGCGGCCCCATCACCAGCGCGCCGATGCCCTTGGGCCCATGGATTTTGTGCCCGGACAGCGCATAGGAATCCGCGCCCACGGCGGTCATATCGAAGGGCACCCGCAGGAAGCCCTGCACCCCGTCCACATGGAAATGGGCGGCGGGAGCCTTTTCCTTCACCAGCGCGGCGATTGCCTGCAAGGGCTGGATGGCCCCGGTTTCGTTGTTCACCTGCATACAGCAGACCAGCGCCGCCTGGTCGGAAAGCAGCTCTTTCAACGCTTCCAGGTCCACCAGACCCCGATGGTCATAGGGCACTTCCACCGGCTCCAGGCCGCAAATTTGGCAGGCTTCCTTCACCGCCGGATGCTCCCCCGCGCTGAACAGCACTTTTCCCTGCCGGGCTTTCGCCGCCCGGCCGAAGATCACGAAATTGTCCGCCTCCGTGCCGCCGGACAGGAACACGACTTTGCTTCCCATGGGCGCGTGAACGGCTTTCAGGATCGCGTCCCGGCAGTCCCGCATTTTCTTCTGCGCCGCCAGGGCGGGGGCATATAGCGCGGAAGGATTGTAAAACTCCTCCCGCATGCACTTTTCCATCGCCTCCACCGCTTCGGAACACACCCGCGTGGTGGCGCTGTTGTCAAGGTAGATGGGCATTTCGGTTATCTCCAATTATCAGCATAGAGACAGAAAGAGAGTTCAGAGTACAGAGTGCAGAGTACAGATAATGATAGAACATGCTATAAACGCTTTTCCTGAAAGCATACCAAAATATATCTGAACTCTGTGCTCTGAACTCTGCACGCTGAATCAGTTGTTCTGCCACACGCCCTGGGGCAGGTTCTTCTTGATCAGGCCGATCATTTCCTCGCTGGGCTCGATGATGATGATGCGCTTCTGGCCTTCTTTCTGGAAGTAGAAATACAGCAGGTTGGCTTCCCGGTTCAGGAACCAGTTGGTGCGCTTGATGCCCTGCATGTTGATGTAGCGGTTGAAGGAGCCGGACGACACCAGGCCGCAGGCTTCCACGTTCTTGATGTTCATGGTGCCCAGGTTCTTGCGCTTTTTGTTGTTGAACACCTGGGCGAAGTCCATCTGGCCGTTGGTGAAGGTGTATTCATATTCGGTCTTCACCCGGTCCCGGAAAATGAACATGCCGAACGCCGCCGCGCCGAAGATGACCAGCCGGATCAGCACCATGAAAAAGTCCATGCTGAACCCTGTCTGCTGGAGCACAGCGCCGATGGTGGCGAAATCCAGCAGCGCCAGCGCGCCGAACAACACCATCACCACATTCGCCATGATATAGGTGACCGTCTGCATCCCCCGGTTCTGTTTCGTTACCACTTCTTCCAGAAAAGCATCCATGATCAGGTTCCTCCTTCAATCAAATAAAGAACAGCGTGATGAGCGCGCCCACGATGACGCCGCCCAGCACTTCCAGCGGGGTATGGCCCACCAGCTCCTTGAGCTGCTTTTCGGTGATGGGCTTGCCCTCCACCAGCACCTGGGACAAAATCTGGTTGAGCACCTCGCCCTGCTTGCCCGTTTCCCGGCGCACGCCCATGGCGTCATAAATCACCACCGCCGCCAGGGCGAAGGACAGGGCGAACAACGGCGACGCCACGGTTTCCTTGACCGCGATGCACAGCATCAGCGAAAACACGAAGGCGCTGTGGGAGGAGGGCATGCCGCCCATGCCGAAGCAGCGCCGCCAGTCCAGCTTTTTATCCAGCCACAGGGAAATGAGCACCTTGATCGCCTGGGCCACGCACCAGGAAAGCACGGCGCATTTGAGCGGCTCGTTCGACCAGAGATCCGCAAAGAATTGCAGCATTCGTATCCCTCGTTTCCTTATTGCGCGCGGTGCAGGGTGGACAGCGCCAGCGCCCGCAAAAACGCAGCCTTTTCCCCAAACGGGGCCAGCGCGTCCACGGCCTGTCCGATATGCGCTTCCGCGTCCTTCCGCGCCTGTTCGACGCCCACGCAGGCGGGCCAGGTCAGCTTTCCTTCTTCCTGATCTTTGCCCAGGGTCTTTCCCATCAGCGCGGGGTCGCCCTCCAAATCGAGAAG
>CADBCX010000214.1:4698-7859 GCA_902793245.1 uncultured Eubacteriales bacterium
CGAGAAGATCATCCACGATCTGGAACGCCATGCCTAAGTGGTAACCATAGGCTCTGCCAGCTTCCACGAGCTTCTCTTCCGCCCCGGCCAAAATCAGCCCGGCGGTGAGGGGCGCGGTGAGCAGGGCGGCGGTCTTGCCCTTGTGGATTTCCTTCACCAAAGCAATATCCGGCTCCGCGCCTTCGTTCATCACGTCCAGGGTCTGTCCCGCCAGCATCCCGCCGACGCCCGCCGCCCGGATGATTTCCCCCAGGGCTTGGAATGCTTTCGGATGCTTGGACGCCGCCATGATCTCCACCGCGTGGGTCAGCAGCGCGTCCCCCGCTAAGATAGCCAGGGCTTCCCCGAACACCACATGATTGGTGGGCTTGCCCCGGCGCAGGGTGTCGTTGTCCATGGCGGGCAGGTCGTCGTGAATGAGGGAATAGGCGTGAATCATTTCCAGCGCCGCGGCAAAAGGCAGCGCCGCTTCCGCGTCTCCCCCGCCCAGCTCGCACGCCGCCAGCAGCAGGCAGCCCCGCAGCCGCTTGCCGCCGTTCAGCAGGCTGTAGCGCATGGCTTCCCGGAGTTGTTCCGGCGCGCCGGTCATGGGCAGCTTGTCCAGATAATCCTCTAACCGCGCTTTGTAAGCGTTCAGCGTTTCTTTTTCGTTCATGGCGCGTCCTCCATGGGTTTTGTTTCGCCCCCGGAGAGCTCCAGCATCCGCTTTTCCGCGGCGGAAAGCTCCTGCGTCAATTCCTTGCTCAGCTTCATGCCCGATTCATAAGCGGCCAGGGCTTCGCTGAGGGGCAGGCTGCCGCCCTCCATTTTCCGCACCAGCCCTTCCAGCTCCATGAGCTTTTCTTCAAACGAGGCTTGCTTCTTCGCCAAAGGGATCCCCCTTTCGTTTTTCCAGAACGCGCACGTCCAGCCGCCCGTCCTGCAACAGCACGGTCATGTTTTCCGGCGCCTGCTCCACGCTGGTGACGGCCTGTTTGCCGTTCAGCAGCACGGCGTATCCCCGGTTCAGGGCCTGCCGGGGGCCCAGGGCGTTCAGTTGCTCGGTCAGCTGATTCGTCTTGTTTTTCAGGATGGTGAACTGCCGCTCCATCAGCGCTTGCAGCCGGTGGCCCAGCAGGTCTGCTTTCGCCTGGGCGTCCCGCATGAGCGCCGCGGGATGCCGGGCGGCCAGCCGCTTTTCGCACAGAGCCAGGCGGGATTGCCGGGCCAGCAGGTCGTTTTTCGCGGCGCGGGTCATGGCGTCCCGCATTTTTTGAATCGTCGCCAGCAGCGCTTCCCGTTCGGGGACGCAGACCTCGGCAGCAACAGAAGGCGTCGCCGCCCGCACGTCGGCGGCTAAATCGGACAAAGTCACGTCCACCTCATGGCCCACGGCGGACACCACCGGCACCGGACAGGCGGCGATGGCGCGAACCACGATTTCCTCATTGAAGGCCCACAAATCCTCCAGCGAGCCGCCGCCGCGCCCGACGATGATCACGTCCACATTTGGCAGGGCGGAGATTTCCGCGATACCCTGGGCAATGTCCTCCGCCGCGCCTTCCCCCTGCACCTGGGCGGGCCGCAGGATGATCTGCATGGCGGGGAAGCGGCGCCTCGTCACCGTGGCGATATCGTGAATCACCGCGCCGCTGCGGCTGGTGACCACGCCGATGGCCCTTGGCAATAAAGGCAGGGGCCGCTTCTTCGCCACGTCGAACAAGCCTTCCTTCATCAGCTTGTTTTTCAGGGCTTCCAGCTTCAAATACAATTCGCCCACGCCGTCCCGGGTCATGGACTCGGCGTAAAACTGGTACTGGCCCCGCTCGGCATACAGGCCCACCGCCCCGGTGAGCACCACCTTCATGCCGTTTTCGGGCCGGAAATCCAGGCGCATGTTGTACTGCCGGAAGCAGACGCACTGGATCATGCTGGTTTCGTCCTTGAGGGTAAAATACCAGTGCCCCGACGAATACTTTTTGAAATCGCTGATTTCTCCCCGGATACTGAGGAAGCGAAGGGACGGGTCGCTGGCGATGGCCCGGCGGACATAATCGTTGAGTTCTGAAACCGATAGCGTCCAGGCCATATCAGCAAACCTTTTTCTCGGCGGCTTCGATGACGTTTTCCATCAGCATACAGATGGTCATTTTCCCCACGCCGCCGGGCACCGGGGAAATGTACCCCGCCACCTTTTCCACGCTCTCGAAGTCCACGTCGCCCACGACCTTGCCATCCACCCGGTTGATGCCTACGTCGATGACCGCCGCGCCGGGCTTGACCATCTCGGCGGTGACGAACCGGGGCTTGCCCACGGCGGCGACCAGAATATCGGCGCGCCGGGTATGGGCCGCCAAATCGGTGGTGCGGGAATGGCAAATCGTGACGGTGCAGTTTTCGTTCAGCAGCAGCATGGCCACGGGCTTGCCCACGATGTTGCTGCGGCCGATCACCACCGCTTCCTTCCCGGACAGCGGCACGTTCCAGGCTTTCAGCATGGCGAGGATGCCCTTCGGGGTGCACGCCACCACGCCCTCCTGGCCGGTGAACAGCTTCCCCGCGTTTTCGATGTGGAAGCCGTCCACGTCCTTTTCGGGGACGATCAGCCGCAGGGCTTTGGTTTCGTCCAGATGCTTCGGCAGCGGCAGCTGCACTAAAATCCCGTCCACGCTGTCGTCCCGGTTCAGCTTCATGATCAGCGCTTCCAGTTCTTCCTGGGTGGTCTGCTCGGGCAGCAGGATCGTGTCGCCGCGAATGCCCAGCGCTTCACACGCTTTTCCTTTATTGCGTACATACACTTGGCTGGCGGGGTTCTCCCCCACCAGAATCACAGCCAGGCCAATGGTCTTTCCTTTGGCTTTCAGCACGTCCACCCGGTTTTTCATCTCGCCCATCATCTTTTCCGACAGGGCTTTGCCATCCAGTAATATGGCCATGATCGTATAACCTCCTAAAGGGAATGCAGAACGAACGTCCAGATCAATAAACATGGTCAACTGCCGCACTGTCATCCCGACCGGAACGAAGCGGGAGCGAAGTGGAGTGGAGGGACCTGGGAGATGAACAACCTGTTTGTCGGCTGGTTAGGACGCATTCAGGTCCCTCCACTCCGTTCCGCTGTCGCTCCACTTCGGTCGGGATGACAATGCTGTTGTGTGAAAAAACTATCCTTCCGTGTTCTA
>CADBCX010000215.1 GCA_902793245.1 uncultured Eubacteriales bacterium
CACGCTGAAAACCGAAACGCTCGAAAAGACCATTTCTTCCCTGAACGCACTGCTGGAAACCACGAAGTCCGCCGCTGCCAAGGACGCCGAGGAGTCCGCCGCGCAGGTGACCGCCCTTACCGGCCAGCTGAAAAAAGCGCAGGAGGATCTGGGCGCCGCCACACTGAAAACCGAAACGCTCGAAAAGACCATCTCTTCCCTGAACGAACAGCTGGAAGCGGCAAAGACCGCCGCGGATAAGGATGCGAAGCAGTCCGTAGCCCAGATCGCCACCCTGAACGAAAAGCTGACCGCCGCCCAGACACAGCTGGAAGCGGCGCGGAAAGATAAAGAAGATCAGGATAAAGCCGTCGCCACGCTGAACGAACAGCTGAACAGCGCAAAAGCCGCCGCGGCCAACGACGCGCAGCAATCCGCATCACAGGTGACCGTCCTGAACGAACAGCTGGAAAACGCCAAGGCGGAGCTGGAAAACGCCCGCAATGAAAAGGAAACGCTGAATCAATCCATCACAGCGCTTGGCGAACAGCTGACAGCCGCCCAGGCCGCTGCCGGAAAAGACGCGGAAGAATCCGCCGCCCAGGTAGCCGCGCTGAACGATCAAATCACCCAAACGCAGAAGTCGCTGGCAACCATGCAAAGAAGGAAGGAAACGCTGGACAAAGCCGTCTCCATCCTGAAAAAACAGCTTGAGGAAGCGCAGCAGGGCCTTGCCGCCGCCGACAAGGAAAAAGAGGAATTGAATCTGTTTATCGCTTCCCTGAAAGAACAGCTTGCCACCGCAAAAGCCGCCGCCGATCAGCAGGCTGCCAGCCTGAACGAACAGCTTGGCAGTACGCAGGCCGCCCTTGCCGCCGCGGAAAAAATCGCTGAAGCGCAGAACGCGCAAATCACTGGGCTGAACGAAGAACTTACCCAGGCAAAAACCGCCGCCGCCGAAACGGAACAAGCGCTGAATGCGAAGCTGGACGCCACCATACAGGAACTGGTGCAGACCCGCACGGTTCTGGCCGCGACAAAGTCTGCCATGGCTCAGGCCGCTGATGAAGCCGCCGCCAGCATCGCCGAACTGGAGCAGGCAAACCAGGCTCTGACGGCCAAAACCGCCGAGCTGACCGGCCATTTGGAAGCGGAAACCCAAAAATCCGCCGGTTTGCAGGAAGAATTGGACGTTCAGTCCGCCAAGCCTGAAGCGCTGCAAAAGCGCCTGGCCGCGGTGAGCAGCGCGGACGGCGTCAAAAAGCAGGACGAACTGCGCGGCCTCGTCAGCGTCATCCTTCGCGCCTTCCGGGAGAGCATTCCGGCAGACGCGGAAGGGGAAGAAACGCATTCCGTGCCCATCTCTGTATTGATTGACGGCCAGGATGCCCTGACCATTTGCTATGATTTGACGAAAGCCCAGGAAACCCAGGCTTACGAAGCGGCGAAGCAGGTGAATCAAAGCCAGGCTTTCTTCCAAATCGACCTGAATCACGACCAGACCGCGGCCCTGGTCATCAACGGAACCGCTTTTGGCAAAGCCGCGTTTGAAAGCGTATATGCCGATGTGTTTACCCGCAGCCCAGCTGCAAGCGCGGCAGAGCTGAACCGATTGACCACAGAGGAAATGGTTCGGGCCCAAGTGCTCCGGGAACACGCCGAGGCGGTTGGAATTGACGCCGACGCGCCGGACATGGAAGACCGGCTGTGGGAGGAAGCGTTGAAGCACGTTGCCGTCAGCGATGAAGAATTCGACGCCGCATTGCTTGTCCGCCAGCAGGAAGAGGACGCGGTTCTTGCCGCCGATCCGGCCAAATACGCCCGGATGCTGGAGGAGGGAAAAATCGCCTCAGCCACGCTTCCCGAGGGCAGCCGGTTTATCAAGCATTTGATTGTGCCTGTGGATATGTCCGGCATGGAAGAGATCATGTCCGAACTGGACGCGCTGCAAAAAAGACTGGACGAAGTGACCGCTTTAATATATGATGAAACACCGACAAAGGTGAGAGGAAAAGAACTGGAAAAGCTTCAGGAGGAAAGAAAACTGCTTGCCAAGCAGGTTTCCCAGCTCAACAGCGACCGCAAACTGCTCCTGTCCGTCGAGCAGCGGGCGAGAGATAAAGCTGCCGGGCTGGCACTGCAAATCAGGGAAGGGCAGACGGTATTTGAAGCCGCCGCGGCGCTGGCCCAACAGGACGAGGCCATGCCGGCCATCGGTTACGCTGTGTTCAAAGGCGCCGCAGCGCCCGGTGAAGAATTGGTCGCCGCGGCGCTGGCGCTGGAAAAACCCGGCGACGTGAGCGAACCCATCCAGCTTGCCGACGGCTTCCATGTGCTGTATTACAGCGAGGAAATCACCGAGGATTCCGCCGTCATCCAAACCGCCCGGGAAGAATTGCTTCAGGAAGTTCTGACTGTCCTTCGGAACAGCATGCGGGAAAACCTGCTGACCAATTGGATCAACGAAGCAGAGGTCGTATCCCACGTGAAATGATGATTCCCATCTGTTGCCAATCATGCTGCGAAGGATAACAAAACAGGGGCCTGCACAGGCCCCTGCTTTGTTTTTCACCCTTCATTGCCATAGCCGTTAACAGCGCATTACATCACTACTTTGTCCCTGCCGCTGATCTTGCCCATATACAGTTTTTTATCGGCGAGCGCGAGAATATCCTCCATCGGGGAACGGAAGTCGTTTTCCTCGATCCCGATGGTGATTGTAATGGAAAACTCAATGCCGTCAAATTTGAGGGGCATTTTCTTCACAGCGTCGGCCAGGTCGAACATCACGTTCCAGGCCTGGTCGATGTTTTTTCCCGGCAGAAAGAAGCAAAACTCCTCTCCTCCCCACCGGCAAACGCTGAAATCCGTTTTCGCTTTTTCCCGAAACAAATCGGCCAGGGTTTTGAGCGTATAGTCGCCGCAGTTGTGACCGTAGGTGTCATTGACCTTTTTGAAAAAGTCGATATCGGCAATCGCCACGCAGAAAGGTTCTGTCGGAAAGGTTTTCCGGAATTTCTCAATCTCGTCAATCATGGCGCGGCGGTTTGGCAGCCTGGTCAGCGGGTCGGTGCCGGCTTCCTTATGCAGCTCCTGATTGTCCAGGCGCAGCTTGCGCTCTGTGGCCTGAATGCTGGAACTGAACAGAATCGCGTTCACCGCCAGCATAGCGAACAGGGTGATACTGTTCACCGTTTGCGCCACAATTCCCGCGGTGTGCCCCAGCGTATAAACGGGCACCGCATTCAAAGACCATGAAAACAGCACCATGCGAAAAGCGAACAGCGCAACGCAGGCGCCGATCTTGAACCACGGCGGATTATAAATGTTAAAGAAAATCAGCAGCATCACCGGCAGCAGCAGCAAATGGCCGCTGTAATGCCACCCCAGAAATACGCTGTGCCACCAGCACCAGGCAATGCTGATAATGGAATATGCGGCGCTGTTGAACCTTGCGTTCATCCTGCGCCCGTTCAGCATGCAGGCAATCGTCACCACAAAAAAGGCCAACGGTTCCCAATCCCACTGATGGGCTGAAATGCCAATCAACGCAAAGCACACGGCAAAATAAAAGGCCAGCAGCTTTTCATTGAAAGCCAATGCGTCTCGATAATACGCCGGCATTTCTGTGCCGGATTCCGGTGTCTTTTGATGCAGGAATTCATGCAAATACTTCACGCCGTTCCCCATCTTTCTGTTCAGCAAGTCACGACTGCGGACATTTTTCTGTTCTTTTGCATTATAGCAAAAAAGGATGCGGGGGGCAAGTAGGAAATGCTTCCGCATTCCCGAAATCAGCGGAATTTTTCGATGAAGCCGACCCGCCGCGCGAATCCGCTTCATTTCCGCAGAGCCTTTGCCGATGGGGCGCTCCGGCCCGCTTCGCCCGGTGTGCTCTGTCTTTTATTGCAGATACACCGCGATTGCTTCAAAGGGCGCTTTGAGCTGCACGGTCAGTTTGCCGCCGTCCAGCGCAATTGTGTTGTTTTCACTGCACATCACGCGGCGGATACGCTCACCCGGCACGGGCAGCGTGATTTGCCCGGGGAAGCCGCCGCCAAAGGTGTGAACAGTCACAAGGGCTTCGCTGCCCCGAACTCTGACCACGGCCTGCCAGCCCGCGGGATGCCGCCAGCTTTCCGACACATCGCCATAGAAGGACGAAATGCCGTCCCCGATGATGTGCCGCGCTTCCCGGTAGAAATCCAGGCCTTCATCCACCTTCTTCCACTGCTCTGCGTTCAGCGCCGCGATGTTCCCGGACAGGCACAGCACGCCCAGGAAGGTGTTCACCAGGGAATAATTGATCCTGCGAATGCTGTCCTCCGCCCGCAGCACCGCCCAGATCTGAGACTGGGCGGGCAGGATGACCCGGTGCAGGTTCGCGGCGATGATGGGGATTTCGGGGCATTCGTGGGCGTCGGAGAAGGACGCCATATCGGACAGCGCCATCATGGAGGGCTCCAGCCGATGCCCGCCGGAAGCGCAGTTTTCAATCAGCAGATGAGGCAGCGCTTCCCGCATCCTGCGGAAGAAACGCTGCGTGCCCGCCATGTTCTGCCGCAGGCCTTCCCCCAGGCTTTCCGCGCCGTCGCAGCCCACGCCGATGCAGTCGTTATAATCCACCTTGATGTAATCAAAGCCGCAGCGCTTCAGCAGGCCGATCACCCGCTCGTCCAGGTACGCCCGGAC
>CADBCX010000216.1 GCA_902793245.1 uncultured Eubacteriales bacterium
GTCGCACACGTCGGAGAGGGCGATCCAGTCGCCGAAGGAGCTCATGCGGTCGGTACCCCGGGCGCGGGCATAGGCGCAGGCCAGGGGACTTTCGTTCAGGCCGGGAATGTCGTCCACAAAGCAGGCTTTCATCAGCTTGTCGGAAAGCGGCAAGCCCACGGCGGCGCAGGTGGGGGACACGTGCTTGAAGCTGGCGGCGGCGGGCATGTTCAGGGCCGCTTTCAGCTCCTTCACCAGCTGCCAGGAGTTCAGCGCGTCCAGGAAGTTGATGAAGCCGGGGCGGCCGTTGAGGATCTTCACCGGCAGGTCGGAGCCGTCCTTCATGAAGATCTTCGCGGGCTTCTGGTTGGGGTTGCAGCCGTATTTCAGTTCAAATTCTTTCATGGCGCTTTCCTCCTGCTTACTGGTACTTATTGACGATGCGGGTCTCGGCGTCGCCGGTCTTGAGGGCGATGTACCGCACGAACAGGGAAATCTTGTTGGCTTCGTTCAGATTGTCCCAGATGGCGGCGGTGAATTCGTCGATGTCGTTCATGGTTTCGATCTGCTCCGGCTCGCCTTCAAAGGAGGGCAGGGGCTTGCCGTCGCCGGTGTAGGTGTGGATGAAGTGGCCCAGGCCGGGGATGGAGGCCAGGTCGAAGGTGAAGCGGTTGCACTTCTTGCCCTCGCCGTCGGCGCACTTGAGGATGCTCATCTGATACCAGTAGGAGGCGTTGAAGTGCAGCAGCGCGCTGATGCGGGGGGTGTAGTTGGGCTTGTCCGGCTCAAAGCCCCGGGTGCGCAGGGCGTTTTCAAAGGAGTCGTGCTTGTTCAGGAAGTCCCGGATGGTGTCGGTCTGGTCGCCGTTGGTGACGATCAGCTTGTTTTTGAGGGCGCGGGCCGGGGCGTAGATGATGAGCGACGGGTCTTCCACCTTGCTTTCGTCGTAGGGATAGATCATCACGTCGTTGCCCTCGGCGCGGAACACCCGGTTGCGGCTGTTCTCGCTGCGGCCCATGATGAAGTAAGCGGTCACGGCTCGGGTGCCGTCGGGGGTGGTGCCCACGATGATGCCCCGGCCGGGGTAGACGTTGGAGGCGAGGAGGGAGGCGATGGAGGTTTTCTGCATATAGGACAAGCCCCTTTCTTTATAAGGTCTTAAGCGCATGTTGTGTGATAATCAAAACCAGCCAGAAGGCTTCCCCTTGAGGGGAAGGCTTTTGGCATGAAAAGCAAACCAATCACTTCAATAATTCTTGTGCCGCGATTTCCGCCGCCTGTGGCAGGATGATCCATTCCGCCTGCTCCATGACGCGGCGCTGGAGGATTTCAGGGGTGTCGCCGGGCTCCACGTTCACGGCTTTCTGGAGAATGATCTTTCCCCCGTCGGCAATTTCGTTGACGTAGTGGACGGTGGCGCCGGTGACCATGACACCCCGCGCCAGGGCGGCTTCGTGGACATGCAGCCCATAATATCCCTTGCCGCCGAAAGCGGGAAGCAGGGCGGGATGGACGTTCAGGATGCGGCGGGGATAACGCTTCACGAATGCTTCCGACAGGATACTCATGAAGCCCGCCAGGATAATCATTTGCACTTGATCCTGTTCCAGATAAGCCAGGATCTCCGCTTCAAAATCCTCCTGGCTCCTGCCCTTCCGCTGGGCCACATGGGTGGGGATACCGGCTTTCTTCGCGCGTTCCAGAGCGTAAGCGTCCGGCCGGGAAGCGATGACAGACACAAATTCCACATGGGGCAGTTGGCCCGCCTGCTTCGCGTCGATGAGCGCCTGCAAATTGGTGCCGCCGCCGGAAACCAGCACGGCGGTTCTGACCGTGTTCATGCCAGGATCACTCCTTCACTGCCTTCCACGATCTCGCCCAGGATGTAGCTTCCGGGGCACAGGCACAGCACCTTCTCCACGGTCTCCGGGCTGACGGTCAGCGCCATGCCCACGCCCATGTTGAAGGTGTTGAACATGTCCCGTTCGGGGATATTGCCCTTTTCCTGGAGGAAGCGGAAGATTTCAGGCGTTTTCACATTTGCTTTTTCGATCTTCGCGGACAGGCCGTCGGGCAGCGCCCGGGGAATATTCTCGAAGAAGCCCCCGCCGGTGATGTGGGCGGCGGACTTGATAAGGCCCGTCTCCACCAGCGGCAGCACGTCCTTCACATAAATCTTCGTGGGCGTCAGCAGGGTTTCGCCCAGGGTGGAATTCCCAAACGGCATGTTCAGATCCAGCCCGGCGATGATCTTCCGTATCAGAGAAAAGCCGTTGGAATGCACGCCGGTGGAGGGCAGGGCGACCAGCTTATCGCCGGGCTTCACGGCGGCCTTGTCCAGAATCTTTTTCTTGTCCACCACGCCGACGCAGAAGCCCGCCAGGTCGTATTCGTCCTCAGGATAGAAACCGGGCATTTCTGCGGTCTCGCCACCGATGAGCGCCGCGCCGCTCTGCACGCAGCCCTCGCACACCCCGGACACGATGGCCGCGATTTTCTCCGGCACATTCTTGCCGCAGGCGATATAGTCCAGGAAGAACAGCGGCTTGGCCCCGCAGACGATCACGTCGTTGACGCACATGGCCACGCAGTCGATGCCCACGGTATCATGTTTGTCCAGTTCAAAGGCCAGCTTGAGTTTGGTGCCCACGCCGTCGGTGCCGCTCACCAGCACGGGCTGCTCCATGCCCTTGACGTCCAGTTCAAACAGCCCGCCGAAGCCGCCCACGCCGCCCAGCGCGCCGCTGGTCAGGGTGCGGGCGATATGGCTTTTCATCAGCTCCACGGCCTTGTAGCCCGCGGTGATATCCACGCCGGAGGCTTTATAGGATTCGGAATAGCTCTTCATTCTTCGTCAGGCCGCCTTTCGCTCTTTTTGTACTCGAACCGGGACTTGGCCCGTTTGCTGGGGATTTCGGTGGTGTAGTTGCCGGAGAAACAGGCGTCGCAGTAGCCGCCGCAGTTCGCCCCGTCCGCCAGGCAGTGCACATCGCCCAGGTCGAGATAACCCAGGGAATCCACGCCGATGATCTGCGCGATTTCGGCGATGGTGTGATGGCAGGCGATCAGGTGGTCGCGGGAGTCGATGTCCGTGCCATAATAGCAGGGATTCAGGAAGGGCGGCGCGGTGACGCGGAAGTGGACTTCCGTGGCCCCGGCGTCCCGCAGCAGGTTCACGATGCGCTTGCTGGTGGTGCCGCGCACGATGGAGTCGTCAATCAGCACCACCCGCTTGCCCCGCACCACGGGGGCGATGGGGTTCAGTTTAATCCGCACCTTGTCTTCACGGCTCTTCTGTCCGGGGGAAATAAAGGTTCTGCCGATGTAGCGGTTCTTGATAAAGCCCATGCCATAGGGAATGCCGCTTTGCTGGCTGTAGCCGATGGCGGCGTCCAGGCCGGAGTCCGGCACGCCGACCACGATATCCGCGTCCACGGGATGGGTCTTTGCCAGGAACGCGCCCGCCCGGACGCGGGCTTCATGCACGCTGGCCCCGTCCACCACGGAATCGGGCCGGGCGAAATAGATGTATTCAAACACGCACAGGGAAGCCTTGCACTTGCCGCAGTGTTCCCGGATGGAGCGCATGCCGTCCCGCTCGAACACGATGATCTCGCCGGGCTCCACATCCCGCACCAGCATCGCGCCCACGGAATCCAGGGCGCAGGATTCGCTGGCCACCACGAAGCTGCCGTCGGGCCGGGTGCCGAAACACAGGGGCCGGAAGCCGTGGGGATCGCGGGCAGCAATCAGCTTGCTGGGCGACATGACCACCAAAGAAAACGCGCCATGGATACGACGCATGGCGCGGCAAAGCGCCTCCTCAATGGAGGGGGCGTTGAGGCGTTCCTTGGTAATCAGATAGGAAATCACCTCGGTATCGGAGGTGGTATGGAAAATAGAGCCGCCCAGCTCCAGCTGTTCCCGCAGCTCGGCGGAGTTCACCAGGTTGCCGTTGTGGCACAGCGCCATGGGGCCCTTGATGTGGTTCACCACGATGGGCTGGGCGTTCATCCGGCTGGAAGAGCCGGTGGTGCCGTAGCGCACGTGGCCCACCGCCATATCGCCCAGGCCCAGCTTCTGCATCACGTCCGGGGTGAACACGTCGTTCACCAGCCCGGTGTCCTTGTGGGCGGTGAACAGCCCGTCGTCGTTCACCACGATGCCGCAGCTTTCCTGGCCCCGGTGCTGCAAGGCGAACAGCCCGTAATACGCCGTGGACGCCACGTCGCTCTTTTCCTTCGCCAGTACGCCGAATACGCCGCATTCCTCATGCAAATGACTCATAAAAGTATCTTATCACCTTTCTTTGAGTTTCATCCTTACAAATACCATGTCCAGCAAAGGAGAACGACGGAGCAGGGGCCTCCGCGGCCCCTGTACCCCGCGGCAAGGGATGTATCCCTTGCATCCAAGCAGGCGAGAAAACAAATTGGGAAGAGAAAACAGCCTCCGCCTGCCGCGCTGGGGTTTACGAAAGTTTGAGGGCTTCTGGCCCAAGAAAGCCGGGAAAATCCCTGGGGGAAAGTTCACTTTCCCCTGGGGATTATTCCCAGGCTTTCCCCGGATGCAGAGCATCCGGGTTGGCGGCTCTTTCCGCAGGCTCAATCGTCGCAAGTCCGCACAGCGGACATTGCTCGTTTCGCCTGATCTCACCGCCGATGAGATTCCC
>CADBCX010000217.1 GCA_902793245.1 uncultured Eubacteriales bacterium
GACGAGCACGAGCGCAACGCATGAAGCGGGAGCTGACCAAATGCCAGCTGGCAGAGCGCAGCATCAGCAAGAAATACCGCAAGGAAATCTGGAACCCCTTCATCGCGGCGGTAAAGCGCTATGAATTGGTGGAACCGGGGGACAGAATCGCGGTCTGCGTGTCGGGCGGCAAGGATTCCTTTCTCTGCGCAGTGTTGATGCGGATGCTGCAGCGGTTCAGCGAAGTGCCCTTTGACCTGGTGTTCCTGTCCATGGACCCGGGATACAAGCCCGAGAACCGCCAAAAAATCGAAGAAAACGCCGCGCTGCTGGAACTGCCCCTGACCTTTTTTGAAACGGACATTTTCGATGCGGCGGACAAAACCGACCACTCTCCCTGCTACCTTTGCGCCCGGATGCGGCGGGGGTATCTGTACAGCGAAGCGCAAAAGCTGGGCTGCAACAAGATTGCCCTGGGCCATCATTTTAGTGACGTGATCGAAACCACGCTGCTGGGGATGCTGTACGGCGGGCAATTGCAGGCCATGCTGCCCAAGCTTCACAGCCAGAACTATCCCGGCATGGCGCTGATTCGGCCCCTGTACTGCGTGAACGAAAAGGACATTGTCGCCTGGGCGCGGTACAACGGCCTCAGCTTCATCCAATGCGCCTGCCGCCTGACGGAGCGGGAGGCCCAGGAGGAACACACCGGGAAGCGGCAGGAGATCAAGCGGCTGATTCAGCAATTGAAGCAGACCAATCCGCAGATCGAGGATAACCTCTTTTCCAGCCTGCATCACCTGTGGCTGGACACTTTCCCCGGCTACCTCCACGACGAGCAGGAGCACAGCTTTCTGGAACGGTATAAAAATCAAACGAAATAAAGCGCAACTGAAACAGCCGACAATCGCGGGGCTTTCCGCAACTGTCGGCTGTATTATTCTGTATTATTTATCGGCGATCCTGGGGGCGATTTCGCTCAGCTCCAGGCCCTTGTTCTTTTCCCCGGCCAGGCGGATGCTCCAGTCGTTTTCAAAGAACAGCACGGGGTTGTCATTCACGTCGAAACCCCGGGCGGAGGTGGAGGTCAGTTGCAGCTGGTCGGCGGGCACGGGGCTTTCCTTGATCCAGCGGACGAAGCGGTAGCCCAACCGGTCCATGACCAGGTCGACGCCGTACTCGCTCTTCAAGCGGTAGGTGAGCACGTCGAACTGCAATTCGCCCACCACGCCCACGATGAACTCCTCCAGCCCCGTTTCGTTGCGCTGGAAGGTCTGGATCGCGCCTTCCTCGGAAAGCTGGTTGATGCCCTTCACGAACTGCTTGCGCTTCATGGAGTCCAGGGGCCGCACCCGGGCGAAGCGTTCCGGCGCGAACACGGGGATTTTCTCGAAGCGGATCTTGCGGCCTGTGCAGAGGGTGTCGCCTAAGCGGTACACGCCGGGGTCGAACAGGCCGATGATGTCGCCGGGGTAGGCGTCCTCGATGCCCTCGCGCTCGTCGGCCATGAACTGCTGGGGCTGCTTCACCTGCATTTCCTTGTTGGTGCCGGAGTGCCAGACGGTCATGCCCTTGTGGAACACGCCGCTGACCACCCGCAGGAAGGCCAGCCGGTCCCGGTGGGCGGGGTTCATGTTGGCCTGAATCTTGAAGATGAAGCCGGAGAAGTTTTCGTCCTCGGGCTCGATCATGCCCTGGTCGCTTTCCCGGGGCAGGGGCCGCTCGGTGTAGCGCAGGAAGCGGTAGAGGAAGGGCTCCACGCCGAAGTTGGTCACGGCGCTGCCAAAGAACATGGGGGTCAGCTCACCCCGGCGCACGGCGGCCAGGTCAAAGGCGTCGCCCGCCTCGTCCAGCAGCTCGATCTCGTCCCGCAGGCGCTCCCGGTAATGCCTGTCCAGGGCGGTTTCAAAGGCGGGGTCGTCCACGGAAATGACGGTCTTGCCCGCTTTCGTTTTGCCGTGGTCGCCGCCGAAGTACAGCTCCACCGTCTTTTCGTCCCGGTGGTACACGCCCTGGAAGTCCCCGTCCACGCCGATGGGCCAGTTTACGGGGCAGGCCCGCACGCCCAGCACCTGTTCGATTTCCTCCATCAGGGCAAAGGGGTCTTTCGCCGCCCGGTCCATTTTGTTGACGAAAGTAAAGATGGGAATGCCCCGCATGCGGCAGACCTTGAACAGCTTCACCGTCTGCTCCTCCACGCCCTTGGCCGCGTCGATGAGCATCACGGCGCTGTCCGCCGCCACCAGCACCCGGTAGGTGTCCTCGGAAAAGTCCTGGTGGCCGGGGGTATCTAAGATGTTGATGTGGAAGCCGTCGAACTCAAACTTCATGGCGCTGGACGTGACGGAGATGCCGCGCTGCTTTTCGATCTCCATCCAGTCGGAGGTGGCGTGGCGCTCGGCACGGCGGGCCTTCACGCTGCCCGCCTGGCGGATGGCCCCGCCGTACAGAAGAAGCTTTTCGGTCAACGTGGTTTTGCCCGCGTCGGGATGGCTGATAATGGCGAAGGTGCGCCGGCAGGCCACCTCCCGCTGTAAGTCAGACATAGGATGATCCTCCTTTATTTTCTGTATCCATAAAAGCCCGGCGGGCGGTATCAACGGGGAAGCATGGGCAATCCTCCTTGCGAAAAATCACATAACATCTTATTATACAACAGGGATATGGGGGATTGTCAATTCTTTTGGAAATTTTCATGGGACGGACAAAAGGGAATTGCGAATCTGTCCAAAATGGTGTAAAGTATAGAGGAGAAGAATCAGCTTGTTTTACGTGCAAAGGAGAAGGATACGCATGGAAGAAAAAATCATGCTCTGGAAAGGGGAAGCGCCGTATACCGCCGAAAGCCCAGACCAGCCGCAGCCGTCGCTGACCGCCTTTCCCTCGGAAGGCGCGCGGGGCGCGATCATCGTCTGTCCCGGCGGCGGCTACTGTATGAAGGCCGATCACGAAGGCGCGCCCATCGCCCGGATGCTGAACAGCCAGGGCATCGCCGCCTTTGTACTGGATTACCGGGTGATGCCCTGCCACCGCCTGGCCCCCTGGACGGACGCCGGACGCGCCATCCGGATGGCGCGGTCATTAGGTTTTGAAAAGGTCGGCATCCTGGGCTTTTCCGCAGGCGGCAACCTGTGCTGCACCGCTGCGACCCACTATGACGCGGGCAGCCCGGACAGCCCCGACCCCGTCGAGCGCTTTTCCTCCCGGCCTGACGTGTTTATTCCCTGCTATCCCGTGGCCTCCTTCGGACAATACACCCACCTGGGCAGCCGCCAGTGCCTGCTGGGAAAGGACTGGGAAAACGACGAAATCGCCCGCTGGTACTCCGCCGAGGAAAACGTGACGGAGGACACGCCGCCCGCGTTCCTCTGGCACACCGCGGCGGACGAATGCGTGCCGGTGCAGAACAGCCTGAACCTGGCCAAGGCGCTGGCCGACCACGGCGTGTCCTTTGAGCTGCACGTGTATCCCAAGGGACACCACGGCATCGGGCTGGGCAGCGAGTTCGGCCCGGCGGGGGCCTGGGGCAACGCCCTGTGCCGGTATCTGCTGGAAGCGGGGTACGGAAAATAACATGGAAAACACCGAAGAAAAACTCTTTTCCGCGGCCTGGTGGAAGCAGGTGGGCCTGCTGAACCTGGGCACGCTGCTGATGGCCATAGGCGTGTACTTTTTCAAGTTTCCCAACCATTTCACCACCGGCGGCGTCAGCGGCATTTCCATTGTGGTGGCCCACTTCATGCCCAACGTGACCACCGCCACGCTGAATCTGATCCTGAACATTGCGCTGCTGATCGTGGGCGTCATCTTTTTGGGCAGGGGCTTCGGCCTGCGCACGGCTTATTCAGCGGTGGTATCCTCGGTGCTCACGTATGTGTTTGAGCGCGTTATTCCCATGAACGCGCCCATGACCACCCAGCCGGTGCTGGAGCTGATGTTCGCCGTGGGCCTGCCCGCCTTTGGCTCGGCGATCCTGTTCCATGTGAACGCCTCCTCCGGCGGAACGGACATCATTGCCATGCTGGTGAAAAAGTATTCCCACATGCACATCGGCCTGGCCTTGGCCCTGGCCGACGTGCTGGTGGCCGTGGCCGCATGCTTCACCTTCGGCATGGAAACGGGCCTGTTCTCCCTGTTCGGCCTGTTCCTAAAGTCCTACATGGTGGACGCCGTGATGGACAACCTGCGCACCTACAAGGTGTTCCAGATCGTCACTGATGACCCCGAGCCCATCTGCAACTTCATCATGAAGGACCTGCACCACAGCGCTACCCTCATCGACGGGATGGGCAGCTTTACCCATGAAAAGCGCAAGATCATCATGACCGTCATCAACCGCCACCAGGCCATTCGCCTGCAATTGTTCGTCCGCGCCACCGACCCCCACTCCTTTATCACCATCACTTCCTCCAGCGAAATCGTGGGCAAGGGCTTCCGCGGCATGACGGAATAAACGGATTTTCAGCCGGGCGGCATGCGAAGCGCGGGCGTGTTCATCATGTCTGCCGCCCAGACCGTTTCCCGGCTCACTCAGGGCCAGCCGGCCTGACTTGTTCAAGGCGCACAAAAGCCTTCCACGCTTGGGAAAGGCTTTTGTATTTGCGTAAAATATGGCGTCATTCCTGGGTTTTGTAATCGAAATGGCTGAACACCGCCGCCCCGCCGG
>CADBCX010000218.1 GCA_902793245.1 uncultured Eubacteriales bacterium
AGCTCGTCGCCCTGGCCGGAGGGGTTGTCCTGCATGGCGTCCTGAATTTCCTCGTCGGTGAGGGGGAAGCCGTGGCACTTGCCCAGCTGGTCCCGCTGCAGGTCGTTGGCGTCCATGAGGACCACAGGAATGCCGGTCTGCTTGTAGAGGTCGTCGCAGAGCTCCACCGGGTTGCTGGGATTGATGAGGGCCATTTCCTTGTACACGTCAAAGCTGGAACGGAAATAGAAGCCGTCGATGCCGCCGACGCCCTTGCCGCAGACCTTGTAGAACACGCCGTGGATGCCGAAGGGCTTCGTGACGGCGGAACAGAATACGGCCAGCAACACCCGGGGCAGACCGCAGATGTCGATGACCAGCTGCAGCTTATAGGGCTCGTGCATGCCCACGCCGGTGTGATTGATGCCGGCGAAGCGCCAGAGGAAGTTGGCCCAGAAGCCGGGCTTCACTTCGTCCCGGGTCTTGACGCTTTCCACGCACATGCACATGACCTTCGCGCCGAAGGACAGCACGTCGCCTTCCTGATACAGGGGCCGCACATACTTTTCCACCAGCTCCTTCTGGCTTTCGCCCCGCTGGACGAAGTGGGTCTGGATGGCGAAGCGGTCATATTTCCGGCCGTTCTTGCCGGTCACGGTGCCGCGGTCAAAATATACGATGCCGTCCTTTTCACGGCGCTGATCTTCCAGGTTCCGGGAAGGAATGATGCCCATAGCCCTTACCTCCATAAATAGGAAAGAATACTTTGCCATTGTACACCCGCACGGGTCTATTTGTCAATGTTTGCGCATACCTTCCTGGGAGGAGGTGGGCGCATGGATACGACGCGCTGGGCGCTGCTGGGAATGACCGCAGCCATTACCGGAACACTGGTCATCATTTCCCTTTCGTCTTCGCCCCAAAGCCGCCTGTACCGCTGGACGCGGCGTATTTTCTGGGCTGCGGCGCTGCTGCTGGTCAGCGGGGAAATCGGCGGGGTGGGGCTGAACCTGTTCAACCTGGCGGCGGTAGCGGCATTGGGTCTGCCAGGATACGCGGCGGTGATGGCGCTGTTTTTTCTCTGATTGTATTTGTTCAGTCGCTTCGGTTGAGAGAGTACAGAGTTCAGAGTACAGAGTACAGATTTTTTGCGCTGTGACTGACAGCAGCGCAATAACCGGATTTCATTCTTATAGGAAGCATTTTCACAAAATATCACTGTACTCTGCACTCTGTACTCTTTTCTCTTGTTCCCCATCAACTTAAAAAGGAACGACTGAACTGTTGCCTTGAAGTTAGTTTTCCATACACCGCAGTTCCACCCGCACGTCCACGTCCGCGCTGCAATAAGCGTCCCGCCAATGCAGCTGTTCCCAATCCTGCACCGTGAGATACTGCCGCACGGCATGGCAGCCGAACCCGAAGCCGTCGCAGCGCAGGGCTTGGAGGTGACGGATGACGGCGGTGATGTCCTGCCGCAGCTTTTCTGCGATGAACGCTTCGTCCACCGGATGGCCGGGGGTATACTGCCCTTCGCAGAACACCCGCACGGACAGGAGGACAGGCTTCCGGGAAAGCTCCAACCTGATTTCGGCGGGCCTGGCGGCCAGAACCCGCAGGGTGTTGTCCTGCCCGTCCCGGAGGGCCAGGGCTTCCACGTGGCCTTCCATCAGGTGCAGCAGCGCCATTTCGTAGCCTGTCAGATAACCGGACACCCGCACGCCGTCGGTAGCCGCCGCGCCGAACACCTCCACCGCCTCCTCGCTTTTCCGGGGCAGATTGCCCGCCAGGCTGTCCAGCGCGTTTTCGGCAGGAGAGGAGGTTGCGCCCGAAAAATCATTCACCGCGCCCAGGATGAACAGCGGGTCGCAGAAACCGAAGCCCAGGTCCCGCACCCCGTCGCACAGGGTGGTTTTCGGAGTAAAGCCTTTTCCGGCGTAGTTGGTCAGCGTGGTTTCGGTGTAGCGGCTCAGGCGCGTGCCCACATAGGGCTTTTGCGCCTTCGAGAAAGCCCTGGCTTCCCCCTTGCACACGATCACCGCCGCGGAACACCGGAACCGGGGCAGGGCGTCAATCTGCTGAAGCAGCCGGGCAAAATCCTCCCGCTTCGCGGCGTCCTCGCCGATGATCACCTCCCGGGACTGGGAAAAGTTCAGGGGCCGGGGCGTGGCGGCGTTCAGCATGGTCATGGCGTCGGAAAAGGTGAGGCCCGTGGCTTCCACCATCAGATAGCTTTTTTCCTCTCCGCCCGAAGCGGCGCTGCGGGGCGCTTTCACGGACACAGTCACGTCGCCGGATTCGCTCCGGTCCACGGTCAGCACAATGACCAGCAGATCTTCTTCCAATTGCCGGGCAGCGCAGCCGGTCAGCAGGAAGGCGGAAAGGAGTAAAAAGACAATCATTTTTTTCATGGCGTTGGCTCCTTGCGGTTTTTCCGGTGAAATGCGCTGCCAATGTATAAAAACAAGAGGAGGGCCAAAGTGGCCGGGCCCCGCAGAAAAGCCAGATGAATCAAAGTGTCCTGTATCTGGGGAGACTGGGCAACCGCACAGGGAACCAGCGCCAGAAGCAGCAGCATCGTGACCCAGCCGGAAGCAGCCTGTTTTCCCGCCATCTGCGCGGCCAGGGACGAAGCCCGGTTTGCGCTGTGGCTGAGGCCCAGGAAAAAGAGCAGCAGGATGCCGATGGTCTGCATGCTCCAGGCGGGGATGGAGGGCGTCATGTTGACGGCCAGCATCAGCCGCCAGCCCAGGGTTTCATCCCGGGCCATGGCGTATACCGGCATCAGCCATACGCTGACCAGCATGGTCAGGCAGCCCGCCAGGATGGCAAGCAGCACGGGAAGCGTGACCGCGCTTTTCTTTTTGAGCAATGGGGAAAGAGCCTGGCCGTTCTGGGGCGTCAGCAGCGGCCAGACGCAGCTCGACACCGCGCCGCACATCCACATCGAGCCACGGCCAATGGTTTTCCAGCCATAGCCGAGCAGCGGAAAAAAATACGCCGTGCTGCCGTGGGGAACGGCGGACAGAAAGGTATAAAAAAACAAAAAGAATATGATCCATTTCAGGAAGCGGGCGAAACGGGCCAGGGCGTCTTCCCTCCTGCCGCTGTTCGCCCAGGCCAGCACCGGCGCCACGAGCAGAGCCATTTTCCACAGGCTGTGGTCCGGCATGGTATCAAGCAGCATGGCGCAGAGGGCCGCAAAGGTCAACTGCGCGTTGAACAGGTGCAGCAGCAGGAACAGAAACAGAACGGGTTTCTCCAGGCGTTTTCCCGCTGCGAAGGAGATCACCCCGGTTTCCTCCTGGCTGTTTGCGGCTGTTTTCCGGGCCAGGCACAGAAGCAGCAGGGCGAAGGGAATCGTCAGCAGAATGGACAGGTATCCCGGCGTGCTCACATGGCCGTACAGATACAGGGCCATGCCGATAAAAATCTGGCTGTAGACGGAAATGCCGCCCAGTGCGGCGCGATCCTGGGCCAGGGCCCGCCATCGCTGGGCTTCCATCTGCTGTGGGCTGTGGACACCGGTGGTGGTTTTCCCGGTCATGGCTTCTCCTTGTCTGGTTCATCCCAGGCCCGCATGGCGCCTTGAACTCTGTTCATGTGAAACGGATTGGCAATGGCGCCCCGCAGCCGCTGCCGCCAGACTGGCAGACGCACGGCCTGGTCGGGGTTGGCGGGACGCCTGGGTGCGAAGGGAGAGAAAAATGGCGCTTTCAGGCTGGTGACGCCGAACGCCCGCAGCAGCAGGCAGAACAGCGCCAGCACCATGGCCGGATATCCGCCGACCCCCGCCGCCAGCAGCAGGATCAGCTGCCCGACGCGCAGGGCCAGGGTCAGCGGAAAAGTTGGCGCGGCGTAGCTGCCCAGGCCGCTTAAGGCGACCACGATCAGAATCAGCGGGCTGAACAGCTCCGCTTCCACCACGGCCTGGCCCAAAATCAACCCGCCCACAATGGAAAGGCTGGCCCCCAGCGCGCCGGGCACCCGGGTGCCTGCTTCGTTAATGAGGCTGAAAATCAGCAGCATGATCAGCATGGACGGGAACAGCGCCAGCGGCACCTTGGCCTGGCTCTCCACCACGGAGGTCATGAGGGACAGGCTCAGCCCTTCCGGATGGTACACCGTCAGGGCGATGAACAGCCCGGGCAGCAGCAGGGAAATCACCATGCCCGCCAGCCGCAGAAGGCGCAGGAACGTGCCGTACTGCCAGCGCATGGCGGTGTCGTCCGGCGCGTGGAACAGGTGCAGGAAACCCACCGGCAGCGCCAGGGCCGCGGGCGCGTTCTCCATCAGGATGACGATCTGCCCTTCGCACAGAAAGCTCACCGCCCGGTCGGGGCGCTCGGTGCAAGCCGTCTGCGGCAAGAGCGCCAAAGGGTCGTCTTCAATCAGCTGTTCCAGCATCCCGATGCTGGACACATAATCGATATTGCATCCATCTATCCTGCGTTTCACTTCCGCCACGTTTTCCTGCCGGGCGATGCCGTCCAGGTACAGGAGGCAAAGTCGGGACGGCACCTGCTTTCCCACGGTGACGGACTCGCAGATCAGCCCGGGCGTGCGCATCAGGCGGCGGATCAGCACCGTGTTGTCCCGCAGGGATTCGGTGAAGCCCTCGTGGGGCCCGGCGACCACCGATTCGTTGACCGGCTCGGACAC
>CADBCX010000219.1 GCA_902793245.1 uncultured Eubacteriales bacterium
CATTCCCGGCTTCGCCATGACCCTGGACGAGATTTCGGAAGACTAAAAAGCGCGCAAAAACCGCCGGCGGATAGGAAGCATTGTCCGCCGGCGGTTTTTATTTCGTTCCTCACAGCTGAAACAGCGTCACCTGGTTGGTCTCGGCCAAATCCTTGAGGCAGCCGTGCTCCCGCAGCAGGTCGAGGACGGCGCTGGACACCTTGCCACGGTTCTTCAAGTCCTCCACGGAGATGAAGGGCGTGCTGCGGGCGTCCACGATGCCCTGGGCCGCGGCTTCGCCCAGACCGCCCAGCGCGGTGAAGGGCACCCGCAGGCCCTTGTCGCCCTCGGGAATGAAGCGCTTCACGTCGCTCTTGTACAGGTCGGCGGGCAGGAAGTAGAAGCCCCGGGCCATCATTTCCAGCACCAGCTCCATGGCGGTGATGGCGTCCTTGTCCTTGGCGGTGGTTTTCTTTTCCTGGTCGGCCTGGTAGGCTTCGCTGAGCTTCTGCCGCAGCTGGTCGATGGGCAGGATCATGGTGCAGGCGTCGAAGCCGTCGCCGCGGATGGTGAAGTAGGCGGCGTAATAGGCCTGCGGATAATACACCTTGTAATACGCCACGCGCAGGGCCATGGTGACGTAGGCGGCGGCGTGGCCCTTGGGGAACATGTACTGGATCTTGCGGCAGCTGTCCTCGAACCAGGCGGGCACGTTGTGCTCGTGCATGGCCTCCACCCATTCGGGCTTGAGGCCCCGGCCCTTGCGGACGGATTCCATGGTGTCAAAGGCGGTCTTGGCGGGCAGGCCCATCTGCATCAGCTGGTTCATGATGTCCTCGCGGGTGCAGAGGCATTGGCTCAGCGGCACGATGCCCTTGTCGATCAAGTCCTTCGCGTTGCCCAGCCACACGTCGGTGCCGTGGGAAAGGCCGGAAATGCGGATCAATTCCTGCATGGTGGAGGGGTGGGTGTCCTCCAGCATCTGGCGCACGAACGCGGTGCCGAACTCCGGCACGCCGAAGGTGCCGGTGTTGCAGTTGATGTCCTGGGGGGTGACGCCCAGGGCCTTAGGGGAGGAAAACAGGCTCAGCACGCCCTTGTCATCCAGGGGAATCTTGCGGAAGTTCACGCCGGTCAGCTCTTCCAGCATGTGCAGCATGGTCGGGTCGTCGTGGCCCAGAATGTCCAGCTTCACCAGGATGTCGTGCATGGAGTTGAAGTCGTAGTGGGTGGTGATGGTCTTGGATTCCACGTCGTCGGCGGGGTGCTGCACGGCGGTGAACTGGCAGATGTCGTACTCCTGGGGCAGCACCACCATGCCCGCCGGGTGCTGGCCGGTGGTGCGCTTCACGCCCACGCAGCCCGCGGCGAGGCGCTCCTTCTCCGCGTCGGACACGGAAAGATTGCGCTCCTCCAGGTATTTCAGCACATAGCCGTAGGCGGTCTTTTCCGCCAGGGTGCCGATGGTGCCGGCGCGGAACACGTATTCCTCGCCGAACAATTCTTTTACATAGTTGTGGGCCACGGGCTGGTATTCGCCGGAAAAATTCAGGTCAATGTCCGGCACCTTGTCGCCCTTGAAGCCCAGGAAGGCTTCAAAGGGAATGTCGAACCCGTCCTTGATGAGGGGGTTGCCGCAGACGGGACACTTTTTGTCCGGCAGGTCCACGCCGATGGTGTACTGGGGCGGCACGTCGAAGTCCGCCTTGCGGCAGGTTTCGCAGCGGTAGTGGGGCGGCAGGGAGTTGATCTCCGTGATGCCCGTCAGGAATGCCACGAAGGAGGAACCCACCGAACCGCGGCTGCCCACCACGTAGCCGTCGGCCAGGCTCTTTTTCACTAACTTCTGGGCGATGGAATACAGCGTGCAGTAGCCGTAGCCCACGATGGCGTTCAGCTCCTTGTCGATGCGCTTCTGCACGATTTCGGGCAGGTCGTCGCCGTAGAGCCGGTGGGCGGTGCCGTAGGTCAGGGACTTAATGTCGTTCTCCGCTTCGGGCCAGAAGGGGGAGAAGGTGGTTTTGCCCTCGGGGTGCTTGGGGAACAGCCGCACGTCCCCCACCCGGGAGGCGATGAGTTTGGGGTTTTTGATGACCACTTCGTAGGCTTTCTCTTTTCCTAAATAGGAAAATTCTTTCAGCATTTCGTCGGTGGTCTTGAAGTACAGGGGCGGCTGGTGGTCGGCGTCCTCAAATCCCTGGCCCGCCTGGATGATGGAGCGGAAGATGGCGTCCTCCGGGTCCAGGAAGTGCACGTCGCCGGTGGCGCAGACGGGAATGCCCAGCTTTTCGCCCAGGCGCACGATGCGGCGGTTGAACTCCCGCAAATCGTCTTCGCTGGCCACGCGGCCTTCCCGCAAAAGGAACGCATTGTTGCCGATGGGCTGAATTTCCAGGTAGTCATAGAACCGGGCGATCTTGGCCAGCCTGTCGTCGTCGGCCCCGTCCACCATGGCGGAGAACAATTCGCCGGATTCGCACGCGCTGCCCACGATGATGCCCTGCCGGTACTTTTGCAGCACGGCGCGGGGAATATGGGGCTTGCGCTTGAAGTATTTGAGGTGGGCCTCGGAAATCATGTGGTTCAGGTTGGTCATGCCGTCCTGGGAAGCGGCCAGCAGCACGATGTGCCAGGAGTTGCCCAGGGTGTAGCCGGTGGACACATGGTTCAGGTCGTTTAAGGTCTCCGCGCCCTTCTTCTTCGCGTCGTCGATCATCCGGGCCAGGCACTGGGCGGTGGCGGCGGCGTCGTTCACGGCCCGGTGGGCGTCCTTTAAGGACACGCCCAGGTGCTTGCACACCGCGCCCAAGCGGTAGGATTTGAGGGACGGATACAGCTTCCGGGCCAGGGTCAGGGTGTCCAGATGGGGCACGTCGTAGGTCATGCCCAGGCGCTTTAATTCGCTGTCCAGAACGGCGCAGTCAAACTTGGCGTTGTGCGCGGCGATGGGGCAGCCGTCCATGAACTTGAGCAGCTTGGGCATGGCCTCCGCGATGGTGGGCTGATCCCGCAGCATCTGGTCGGTGATGTGGGTGATCTCGGTGATCTTGGCGGGCAGCAGCATCCCGGGGTTAATCAGCTCCCCGTAGCTGTCCACCACCTGGCCGTGGGCCAGCTTCACCGCGCCGATCTCGATGATGCGGTCTTTCGCCGTATTCAGGCCGGTGGTTTCAAAGTCCAGCACGATGATGGGGGTGTCCAGCGGCAGGTCTTCCTGCTTCCCGGTCACGGCCTCGTCGTCGTCGGTGAGATAGCCCTCCACGCCGGGGAGCAGTTTGATGTTGTTCTTCTTCGCCGCGCCGAAGGCTTCGGGGAAAGCCTGCACCACGCCGTGGTCGGTGACGGCGATGGCCTCGTGGCCCCACTTCGCCGCCCGCGCGATTAAATCGGAGGCGGAGGAAACCGCGTCCATGTTGCTCATCTGGGTATGGAGGTGCAGCTCGATCCGCTTTTCCGGCGCGGTGTCCATGCGCTGGGGCAGGTCGCAGAAGGAAATGTCCCGGGCCATGACCACGGTTTCGTGGGAAAATTTGTCATACTGGGTGTCGCCGCGGACGATGATGCCCATGCCGGGCTGGATGGCGTCCACCACCTTTTTCACCGCCTTGCGCTCCTCGTCGGTGACGGGGGCGGGCTCCTCGTCCTTGCGGGCGCGGGCGTGGTAGCGCAGGAAGGTTTTCACCCGGATGGTGGAGGTGAAGTCCGTCACCAGGAAGGAAAGCAGTACCATTTCGCCGCCGGAGATTTCTTTGTTCTCGGCGGACAGCACTTTGCCCCTTATCACCACCAGGCCGCTGTCGTCGGTCAGTTCGCGGATGGGCACGGGCGGGTCGCCGATGGCGCGGCCCTTGATCTTGGGGTCTTTCTCCTTGGGCTTTTCTTCCTGCGCCTTGGCGGTGATCTCCTCGTACCGCTGGGCGCGCTCCGCCGCCACGCGGTCCTGGCGCTCCCGCTCCATTTGCAGCTCGCGGAGGCGCTTTTCCTCGTCGCCGCACACCCGCAGCGCCACTTCCGTGTCCAGCCGGAACACGTCGTGGATCACCGTTTCCAGTTGTTCCTGAATGTTTTGCTTTTCCAGATAATGGAATGAAAATTCATTGGGCATTTCCAGCGTCACCCGGCCGTTGCCCGGCACCCAGCGCATGTCGAATTCCCACGACGCCACGGAGGGATAATGCCGGATGAGGTAGTGGTTCAGCGGCGCGCAGTACTTGTCCGGGTTCTGCAAAAACTCCCGCGCCAGGCCGGGAGAGGCTACGCGCAGGGAAAACGCCAGGCCGGGAAACGCTTTTTCCAGCGCCCGTTTCATGATGAAAAAGCCTTTTTCCCCGATCAGTATGTCGGAGAGAAAGGAAAAATACGCTTTGTTTTCGCTCTTGGAAAACCGCACCCGCTCAATAGAGATTTTGCCCTCCGTTTCCGGCAGGGCGCGGGTGATGCTCTGGAGCAGTTCGTCGTATGTCATGGCTTCACCTTTCGTGGAGGATGAGGGATTAGAGATTAGGAAGTAGGGACTCAGCCAAAAGCCTTCCCCTCAAGGGGAAGGCTTTTGGCTTGTTCCCGCTTTGCACACTGAACCATCTGTACTCTGCACTTTGCACTCTGTACTCTGTACTCTCGTTTCCCTACTCCCTACTCCCTAAATACTCCCTC
>CADBCX010000220.1 GCA_902793245.1 uncultured Eubacteriales bacterium
GCCCGGCACGCAGAACGGCCTGGGCTTTTCCGGGTTCGCTTCCCGGCCGGTGTTCGACCATCCCAGCGGCATTTACTACGGCGAGCTGAAGGTGGCCCTCTCCGCCGACCCCGGCCTGACCATCCGCTACACCACCGACGGCTCCATCCCGACTGTGGAGAACAGCCAGATTTATACGGAGCCCATTGAAATCTTCGGCACCAAGGTCATCCGCGCCCGCTGCTTCCAGGAAGGCCGCCAGCCCTCCGAAACTGCTACCGCCAGCTATTTCATGGAGCTGTACCACACCCTGGACGTGGTGTCCCTGGTGTGCGATCCGCAGGAGCTGTGGAACCCCGAAACCGGCCTGCTCAGCAGGGAGCAGGATCACAGCAGCCGCAACACCAAGAACCCCAACGAAGCCACCGTGCGCAAATACAAGGAGAACGGCGACCGGCAGATTCCCTTCCAGACGCCCGTTTACCGCACCTACGGCAAGGACGACCGGCAGGGCTATATCGAGTTCTTCGACCATGAAACAGGCAAGAGCTACATTTCCCAGGGCATTAAGATGGACCTGATGGGCGACTACTCCCTGGATATGCCCCAGAAGTCCATGAAACTCCGGGCCCAGGCGGCGCTGGGAGAAAAGTATTTCAATTACGCCTTCTTCGAGGAGCGGGATTATACCTTCTATAAGTCCCTGACCCTGCGCAATTCGGGCAACGACAACGTGTGGACCCGGGTGGCTGACGGCGTGCAGACCCGGCTGGTGGACAAGTACCTGGATTCGGACCTGCTCACCCTGGCCTGGAAGCCCGTGGTGGTGTATCTGAACGGCGAATACTGGGGCCACTTCAACCTGCGGGAGCGCAAGGACCGCTTCTCCATCGCCCAGCACGAAGGCCTCGACCTGGAAAAGGACAAGGATCTGATCGAGAACATGACCATCCTGCGGGCGGGCTGGAAAACCGTGCAGGGCAGCAACGCGGAATACCGCGCCATGCTGAAGGAAATCGAAAAGCTGAAGCCCAATGCCAATCCCGCCGACCTGCAATACCTCTACGACCATATCGACATCGACAACTATATCGACTGGTACGCCATCAAAATGTATTTCGGCGATTCCGACCCCGGCAACATCATGTTCTACAAGCTGCCCGGCGGGAAGTGGAAGTGCCTGCTGTTCGACCTGGACTACGGCCTGTTCAACTCCAGCTTCGACAGCCCCAAGTCCTACCTCAAGGAAAAGGGCATGGGCCAGCAGAACATCAACAACACCATCTTCCGCAAGATGATCGAGAGCGACGAGATCCGGCACAAATTCCTGACCCGGCTGGGAGAAATCTTCCAGCTCCTCACCACCGAAGTGATGCAGGCCGAGCTGGACGAATGCACCGCCCTCATCGAACCGGAGCTGTACAAGCACTACCAGAAATGGGCCGGGGAACCGGACACCCGCATCCTGAACATGGACTCTCCCTCTACCGCCTCCGGCTCCATCCGCTACTGGCAGCAGCGCGTGGACCGTCTGCGCAACACTGTCATGGTGTACCGCCCCTTCCGCTTCTGGGGCCTGGTGCAGACCCAGTTCAAGCTCACCAACGACCAGATGGTGCAATACTTCGGTCCCCGTCCCGCCGACCCGGACCAGAAATAAGTTAGGAGTGAGGAGTGAGGAGTGAGGAGTTTGTTTTGTTTTCCTCTTTAATTTCCAATTTAAATCCGATCATCCGACAGATGATATCGTTCAGGTAAATTTAACTCCTCACTCCTAACTCCTCACTCCTAACTCAACAAAACGATTGACGAACCTACCAAAAAAGTGTTACTATACACATAGAGATAACAGGAGGATGAACCAACATGAACGGAAACTTGACCTTCAACGACATCGCCCACGGCTCCACCTTCGCGGATTGGTTCGCCGATCAGCTTTCCAATTTCACCCCCTTTAACGTGGTGATCGCGCTGCTGGTGGCGCTGGCGGCAGGGTTGATTATTGCCGCGGTATACAAAGCCACCTACCGCGGGGTGCTGTATTCTCCCTCCTTCACCCTGACCCTCATCCTGCTGTGCCTGGTCACCACCCCTGTGGTCATGGCCATCGGCAGCAATGTGGCGCTGTCCATGGGCATGGTGGGCGCCCTGTCGATCGTCCGTTTCCGTACCGCCGTCAAAGATCCGCTGGACACCGCCTACATGTTCTGGGCCATTACCATGGGCATCCTGGTGGGCTCCAATGCCTATGTCATCGCCATTGTGGCGCTGCTGGGCATCGGCGGCATCCTGCTGGCCATCTCCTTCTTCCGCCTACGCAATCCCAACTGCTACCTGCTGGTGCTGCACTATGACGAAGAAGCGCAGCTGGATATTGACAATAACCTGAAGCGTAAGGTGAAAACCTACCGCCTGCGCTCCAAGACCGTCTCCCGCCAGGGCGCGGAGATGACGGTGGAAGTGCGGCTCGACCGGCAGAGCAGCATCGTGTCCGAAATGCTGGATGTGAAGGGTGTTTACGATGCCACGCTGGTTGCCTGCCAGACCGAAGCGGGGGCGTAAGAAATGGCACTTCCCCTTCGCCATGAATTAAAATTTCTCATCACGCGGACACAGCTGGAAGTGCTGCGGAGCACGATCGGCCACGTGCTGAAGCTTGACCCCAACGCGGCCCGCAACGGCGGCAAATACCACATCCGTTCGCTGTACTTCGACACCGTGTTCGACGATGCTTTGTATGACAAAATTGCAGGCGTAAAAGACCGCGATAAGTACCGCATCCGCATCTACAACCTGACGGACAAGAACATCTTCATGGAATGCAAGACCAAGGTGGGCAGTCTGATCTCCAAGCGCTCTGCGAAAATCAGCCGCGATCTGGCCGAACAGCTGATTGCAGCCGACCCCACCGGCCTGGAATACACCCAAAGCGGCTTGCTGCGGGATGTCTACCGGGAAATGCGCACGCGCCTCCTGCATCCCGTGGTGATCGTGGACTACGAACGGGCGGCTTATATCCACACCGCCGAGGAGGTGCGCATTACCTTCGACATGCGGGTGCGCACCGGGCTCAACAGCATCGACCTGTTCAATCCCGAAGTGCCCACCATCCCCGTGCTGCCCCACGACGAAACCATATTGGAAGTAAAATACAACCGCGTGCTGCCGCCTTACATCCGGGATGTGCTTTCCTGGGCCTGCCCCGAGGCGGTTCAGATGGCAGTATCCAAGTATACGCTTTGTCGGCAGTACGAGGGGAAAGAGTGATTTCAGTGAGGAGTGAGGAGTGAGGAGTTTATTTTGATTCCGTTTTGGTTTCGACAATTCGGCATTTGACATCATTCAGCTATATAAAACTCTTAACTCCTCACTGTTTTCTCACTCCTCACTCCTAACTTCTCACTCACCTGAAAGGAGGCCCCCGCCATGACCCAAGCCGCCGCCCATTACAAGTGTCCCGCCTGCGGCGCGGCCTTGACCTTCGGCAGCCAGAGCCAGCAGCTGGATTGCGCCAGCTGCGGCAATTCCTTCCCGCTGGAAGCCATCCAGCAGGCCGCCGAGATCGACGTGCAGAATACAACAGACGATCAGATGCAATGGTTCTTTGCCAGCCATTCCGAATTTGACGAGGCGGAAGCCAGCCACCTGAGAACCTACCGCTGCCAGAACTGCGGCTCGGAAATCGTGGCGGACGAAACCACCGCCGCCACCGAATGCGTCTACTGCGGCAGCCCCTCTATCCTGCCCGGCGTGCTGTCCGGCGCGTACCGCCCCGACGCGGTGATCCCCTTCCAGAAAAGCAAGAAGGAAGCCATGGACGCCCTGCGGAACCACTGCAAGGGCAAAAAGCTGCTGCCCAAAACCTTTATCGACGACAACCAGATTGAAAAAATCACCGGGGTGTACGAACCCTTCTGGCTGTTCCAGGCCGACGCGGAGGGCGACTGCACCTTCAACTGCACCCGCGTCACCGCCCACCGCCAGGGCCAGTACGAGATCATCAACACCGCCCATTTCCTCGTAAGACGGGGCGGCGGCATGAGCTTCAAGCAGGTGCCGGTGGACGCCTCTACCAAGATGGATGACACGCTGATGGAATCCATCGAGCCCTACGACAGCGACAAGGCCGACGGGTTCAACACGGCGTACCTGACCGGCTACCAGGCTCAGCGCCATGATGTGGAAGCCGCCGACTGCCAGCCCCGCGCCAACGAGCGCATCCGGCAGAGCGTGCTGTCCACCCTGCGGAATACCGTCGTAGGCTATTCCAGCGTCGTACCCGCAAACACCCAGGTGCAGCTCAACCACGGCCAAGTGCGGCAGGTGCTCATGCCCGTGTGGCTGCTCAACACCCGCTGGCAGGGCAAGACCTACACCTTTGCCATGAACGGCCAGACCGGCCAGTTCGTGGGCGACCTGCCCACCGATATGGGCAAGTTCTGGAAGTACCTGCTGGGCATCGGCATCGGGCTGGGCGCGGCGGCTTACGGCGTGGCTTCCCTGCTGTTTACGATGGGGGTGCTGTAAGATGAAAAAGATTCTTGCGGTTTTCCTGCTGCTTTTGCTGCTCGTCTCCCCCGCGCTGGCGGAAAACAGGCGCGTGGTGGATGAGGCCGACGTGCTGACCGCCGAAGAGGAGCATAAGCTGGA
>CADBCX010000221.1 GCA_902793245.1 uncultured Eubacteriales bacterium
GGCGGACGTGATTTGCTTCTTCACCGACGCCCGGGCGGGCATGACCCCCGACGACGAAGAGGTCGCCACCATGCTGCGCAAGACCCATAAACCCGTGATCGTGGTGGTGAACAAGCAGGATCACGCCGGGCTGAACGACGTGCTGTACGAGTTTTACGCCCTGGGCCTGGGGGACCCGCTGGGCATTTCCAGCACCAACATGCTGGGCCTGGGGGATTTGCTGGACGAGATCGTGAAACACCTGCCGCCGCCCACGGAAGCGGAGCTGGACGAGGAACAGCATGTGATTCAATTGGCGGTGGTGGGACGGCCCAACGTGGGCAAGTCCAGCCTCACCAACCGGCTGCTGGGCCAGGAGCGCACCATGGTTTCCGACATTCCCGGCACCACCCGGGACGCCATCGACACCCAGTTCACCGGCCCCGACGGCACCGCCTACAACATCATCGACACCGCGGGCATCCGCCGCAAGCGGGCCATTGAGGATGAAAGCCTGGAACGCTACAGCGTGCTGCGCTCCATCGGGGCCATCCGCCGCTGCGACGTGGCGCTGCTGCTCATCGACGCCCAGGAGGGTGTCACCGAGCAGGACGCCCGCATCGCCGGGATGATCCACGAGGAAGGCAAAGCCGCCGTGGTGATCGTGAACAAGTGGGACGCCCTGGAAAAGGAAACCGGCACCCTGGAAAAGTTCAAAAAACAGGTCATCGAGGATTTAAAGTTCATGGACTACGCCCCGGTGCTGTTCATCTCCGCGCTGACCGGCCAGCGGGCGCAGAACGTGCTGCCGGAGGTCAACAAGGTATGGGAGCAGGCCAGCCGACGGGTGGGCACCGGCGCGTTGAACGACGTGCTGGGCGATGCGCAAATCGCTTTGCAGCCCCCCATGATGGGCGGACGGAAGCTCAAAATCTATTACGGCACCCAGGTCAGCGCCTGCCCCCCCACCTTCGCCCTGTTCGTGAACGACGAAGAACTGATGCACTTTTCCTATCAGCGCTATTTGGAAAACTGCCTTCGCAAAGCCTTTGGCTTTGAGGGCACGCCCGTCCGGTTCCTGCTGCGGGAGAAGAAAAAGGAGGAATAATCGTATCTGTTTAATCCTGATGGGGTAAATGGTATTTTTTAGTGTGGAGTGTGAAGAGTGGAGTGTGGAGTTTTATTCAGTGAGTGCTTTTCTTCGCTGAAAAGGCAATAAGGTAAATGGAATCATTCTATCACTCCACTCTTCACACTCCACACTCCACACTCGCAGAAAGCGCCTGACAAAAGCATGGATTGACCAGAAACCGATAAACGAAAAGAGGAGGCATTGTCCATGGTTTTCAAATACATCCTGATTGCTGTCGTCGGCTATCTACTGGGCAGCATATCCACGGGCATTTTGTATTCCAATTATCTGGGCACGGACATCCGCACCCAGGGCAGCAAGAACGCCGGGGCCACCAACATGGCCCGGGTCCACGGCCTGAGCAAGGGCCTGGTGACGCTGCTGGGAGACTGCCTCAAGGGCGTGCTGGCGACGCTCATCGGCCTGTGGATCGCCGGGCAGACCGGGGCCATGATTGGCGGCGCGGCAGCCGCCATCGGGCATATGTGGCCCGTGTTCTTCGGGTTCAAAGGCGGCAAGGGCGTGGCCACGCTGCTGGGCGTGGGTCTGGTGATTCATCCGGTGGTGCTGCTCATCGCCCTGGCGATTGCCGTAGCGACCATCGCTCTGACCAAATACGTATCCTTGGGCAGCATGGTGGGCGTCACGTCCTTCACCATCGGCGTGATCATCGCCGTGGGCTTCTGGCCGGTGGGCCTCTGGGCGGGCGCGCTGTCGGCGCTGTGCTGCTGGCGGCACCGGGCCAATATCCAGCGGCTGCTCAAGGGCACGGAAAACAAATTCAGCCTGAAAAAGAAATGACACCTGTTCCGCGCGCCGCCAGAGCGGCGCGCTTGATTGTCAATTTCGAGTCTTATCAATAATTGAGAGGAACAGAGGAATGCGATTGAAGCAACAGGCGCGAAAGCGCAGGCTGACCACCTTCCAGGTGATTTCCGCCGGCTTTCTGTCTTTCATTCTGATCGGCACGTTGCTGCTGATGCTGCCTTTCGCAAGCACGGCGGCGGGATCGGCGCCTTTTGCGGACTGCCTGTTCACCGCGGCTTCCGCGGTGTGCGTCACGGGCCTGGTGGTGCGGGACACCGCTGCTTCCTGGACGCCCTTTGGCCAGGCCGTGATCCTGCTGATGATCCAGATCGGCGGCCTGGGCGTGGTGACCGCCGCCGTGACCCTGGCCTTCATCTCGGGGAAAAAAATCGGCCTCATGCAGCGCAGCACCATGCAGGAAGCCATCGCCGCGCCGCAGGTGGGCGGCATCGTGAAGCTGACGCGCTTCATTGTGTTTACCACCCTCATCATCGAGGCGATCGGCGCGCTGCTGCTGCTGCCGTTTTTCTGGATGGAATACGGCTTCCCCAGGGCACTGTGGTATTCCGTTTTCCATTCCATCTCCGCCTTCTGCAACGCGGGCTTTGATTTAATGGGCTTTCAGGGGCCGTTTTCCTCCTTCACGGGCTTTGCCCAGCACGCGGGCATCAACTTGGCGCTGATTCTGCTCATTACGGTGGGCGGCATCGGGTTCCTGGTGTGGAACGACGTGAAGGAGCACGGCTTCCATTTCAAGCAGTACCGGCTGCAGAGCAAAATTGTCCTGATCATCTCGGCGGTGATGGTGCTGCTCCCGTTCCTGTGGATGATGTTTGTGGAGATGAAGCGGCTGTCCCCGGCGGAGCGTATCCTGCCCGCCCTGTTCCAGTCCGTCACCCTGCGCACCGCCGGGTTCAACACCGTGGACCTGAACCAGATTTCCGGCGGGGGACAGGCCATCATGATCTTCTGGATGCTGGTGGGCGGCTCGCCCGGCTCCACCGCGGGCGGCATGAAAACCACCACCGTGGCGGTGCTGCTGCTGACGGCTCGGGCGGTGTTCCGGCGGAAGGAACAGGTGGAATGCCTGGGCCGCCGCATTGGGGACGACGCGGTGCGCCACGCCGTGGCGATCATCGTGATGTACTTCGTTTTGTTCTTTACCTCCGGCGTCGTTATCAGCAGCATCGAGGGCCTCCCGCTCCTCACCTGCCTGTTTGAAACGGCTTCGGCCATCGGCACCGTGGGCATCACCCTGGGCATCACCAGCCGCCTGGGCCTGGTGTCCAGGACGATCCTGATCGTGCTCATGTTCCTGGGCCGCGTGGGCGGGCTGACGCTGATTTACGCCGCGCAGGCCACTCGGGCCGGGACGCAGAGCGCGCTTCCGCTGGAAAGAATCACTGTAGGATAGACAAAGGAGAATGGTAGATGAAATCTGTTCTTTTGATCGGCCTGGGAAGGTTTGGCCGCAACATGGCGGAAAAGCTGAACGAACTGAAATACGAGGTCATGGCTGTTGACAAGGACGAACGCCTGGTCAACGAGGTGCTGCCGCTGGTGACGGACGCGCAGATCGGGGATGCGACCAGCGAGGCGTTTCTGGAAACCTTGGGCGTGGATAATTACGATATCTGCTTCGTCACCATCGGCCAGGATTTCCAGAGCTCGCTGGTCATCACATCGCTGCTCAAAGACCTGGGCGCGAAACAGGTGGTTGCCCGCGCGTCCAGCGAGGTGCATAAGAAATTCCTGCTGCGAAACGGCGCGGACGACGTGTTTTTCCCCGCCAAGCAGGTGGCCCACTGGGCGGTGATCCGCTACGCCGCCGATCATGTGCTGGATTATATCGCGCTGGACAGCGAATACGCCATTTACGACGTGGCTGTGCCCGAGGAATGGGATCAGCGCACGGTGGGTTCGCTGGATATCCGGAAGAAATTCAATCTGAATGTGCTTGCGGTTCGCGGCGGCGGCGCGTCCAGCATCGCCGTCACCAGCGACACTGTGCTGCGCGCCAGCCAGACCATCCTGGTGCTGGGCACGTGGAAGGATGTTCAGAAGTGCTTCAAAATCTGAGAATACAAAAAACACCCGTTGAGCAGATGCTCAGCGGGCGTTTTTACGTCTGGTTATTGTTTAGTCGCTCATTGGATATTTAATCATTAAACAATAGTCGTTCAGGAGCCAGCCAAAAGCCTTCCCCTTGAGGGGAAGGTGTCAGGCGCGGAAGCAACTTGGCTCAATGTGCCGGAGCAAATTCGCGCATGACGGATGAGGTGTTCCCCGAAGCGGCAGTGACGAAGCCACCTCATCCGAGCCGCGCGATTTTTCTTGGTCACACTCTCCATCTTGGCTCCACGCGGCCCACCTTCCCCTCCAGGGGAAGGCTTTTGGGGTATACCCTCTCCCTGTTACCTAATATAATATAGTGATTGAAAAGCTCCAATATAAATCATCGACTGAACGGTTCCTACGTCTGTTTTATTTCTTGCTCAGGTATTCGTCGATGGCGGCGGCGGCGTTTTTGCCCGCGCCCATGGCGAGGATGACGGTGGCCGCGCCGGTGACGGCGTCGCCGCCGGCGTACACGCCCTCCCGGGAGGTGAGGCCCGTTTCTTCTTCGGCGATGATGCCGCCCCACTTCTGGGTT
>CADBCX010000222.1 GCA_902793245.1 uncultured Eubacteriales bacterium
CCCCTGTTCTCGCCCCTTTTTCTCTTACTTACTTCCGTTGATTTCCCTGACTTATTTCCACTCTTTTTCACTGTGGAACTTACTTTGGGAATTCACGCCGAACGATTTTTCATTCTTCATCCATTGGGAAATCGCACGTTTTTTCATTCCCGTCCTTTTTGCAGCCATTCCCGAATCCTGCTTTTCATTTCTTCGGGATACCGGTCAAAATGATGCGTCTCGCCTTTGATGATCTCCAGCCTGCAGTTCCTGTACTGCCGGGAAGCAGCCACGGAATCCTCCGGCGGCACGGTGTCGTCCTCATCCCCATGCAGGATCAGCACAGGATTGGTGAAACGCCCGATGGCTTCCTCCACATGGATTGTCTGGGCAACGCGAATATAATTCCCGTTCAAGGTCAATCCCTTTATGATCGGTATCTCTTCCGGGATGCGGAGCGGGTCGAATTGATATCCCAGCATGTTTCCTTCCCTCGCGCAGCGAGGAATCAGGAACGCCGGCGCGCGAAGAATCAATCCTTTGATGCGGTCAGGCTCCATCCCCGCCGCCAAAGCGGCGACCAATCCGCCCTGTGAATGCCCGGACAAGTAAATATCGCCCACCCATTCCAGCTTCCTGGCATAATCAATGGCGGCCATGGCATTTGAAATCCACTTATACAGCGTATGATCTTTAAACTCCCCGCCGCTCTCGCCGTGACCGTACATATCCATGCGCAGCGTCGCAAATCCCGCCTCCCGCATTGCATCGCAGGACAAGATATTATGCGGTCTTTCTTTTGAGCTTGTGAAACCATGAATGAAGATTACGAGCGGATGTTTCCCTTCCGACGGGGCGGGCATTTCCAGCTTCACGCTCAGTTTGATTCCATCGTCCATGATATACATTGGCTTCGTCTCCTTTGCTGTCGGGACTCCGCCGGTCCGGCGGGCTGCCCTTTGGGGGAACTGCGCTGTTATCATATCACAGAAAACGCCCGGCTGTCCACAGGGAATGTGGCGTCGAATGTTCCGGCACCGTGATCAGGAGCCGAACCTCATGGATTCTTTCCATGCTAACCCAGCAACGCCTTGATCTCCTGCTGAAGGCGGGAAAGAAACAGCTGGACGTGGTATCCGTCCGTTGTGGCGTGATGGCAGGTCAGGGATAAGGGAAGCCATTCGCGGGCATCTTCCTCTCTGATTTTTCCGGCTTCAACGGACGGGAAGTAATAAGGCTTGTTGTCATAGGAATGCACGGCAAAGTGGCGGAAACTGATCCAGGGAACGGTGGAAACGGTATAGGCGTTTTCCGGCGGCGGCGTTCCGGGCTGGCAGAGCACCCCGTGATTGCTGCCGAACCGTTTCTGGTTGTCGCAGTACCGGCGGTGGAAAACGGCAAGATCGTCGTCATATTCAGTCCACATGAGGGAGAAGGTTTTATCATCCTCGTGGAAAGAAGCGTACAGCGGCGTGAGCGTGTCATAGCAGCCCAAAACGCCGTCTTTCTGCGCCACCTTAAACTCCGTCTGTTCATTCAGGCATTTGGTGACAAGCCACAGATAGGCGGGAAAGAAACGGAATCCCTTCGCTTTCAACGCCTGCCGCAGGCCGGTCACGTCCACGTCAACGGTGATGGAATACCCGGTCGGCGCCATCTGGCTGAAGTACCAAAACATCTGGCCGCGCGGCCATGCTTTCAGGTCAATTGGTGTGAATACCATGGATCATCCCTCCTTTGCGGAAAAAGCATAGCACGGCTCCGTATTCACAGCAACCTACGCTGCGTAGAACAGTTCTTTTAATCTGAATTTTTTCGACTTTCGGTCGAAAAACTCTTGACAGCTGTTCGGCGCTGTGATAGGATAATAACCGACCGATGGTCGAAAAAGGAGGCCGAGGATGAAAAAAGGCGAGCGAAGAAAGCGGGAGCTTCTGGAAATCGCGTACAAAATGTTCATTGCCCGGGGATACGAAAACACCAGCGTGGACGATATCATCGCGGAAGCGGGCATCGCCAAGGGCACGTATTACTATCACTTCGAGAGCAAGGAACAGACGCTGGAAGAAGTGATCGGCATGATGATCGAGCAGGAAACCGAAGCGGCGAAGCAGGTCCTGCACGCGGACATCCCGGTGCCGCAAAAAATCGTCGGCATCATCGCGTCCCTCCGCCCCCAGCAGGAGGAGCAGCCCATCGAAGGCGCGCTGATGCGGCCCGAGAATCTCATCATGCACAGCAAAATCAAGCGCAGGCTGATAGAGACCGTGGTGCCGCTTTTGTCGGAAGCGGTGGAACAGGGCATCGCGCAAGGCATTTTTTCCTGCGACTGCATCCCGGAACGGGTCAGGATGCTGGTATCCGTCAGCAGCGACACCTTCGATGAAGGGCGCTTTTCCGAACGGGATATCGCGGTGTTCATCGACATGACGGAAAAGCTGCTGGGCGCGAAGCCGGGCACCATGGGCTTTATCCGAGAACTGATTCGCTAAAGGGGAAAGAACGATGAAAAGCAACTTTAAAAAATTCCTGCTCCTGTGGACGGGGGAGCTGATTTCCTCCATCGGCGGCGGGCTGACCAGCTTCGGCCTGGGGGTGTACATCTTCCAGCAGACGGGCAGCGCGGCCAGCATGGCGCTGGTGACGCTGCTGGGCTTCCTGCCCACGCTGCTGCTGTCGGTGCCCGCCGGGGTGTTAGCCGACCGCTATGACCGGCGGCTGCTCATGATGATTGGCGACGGGTGCTCGGCCTTAGGCATCATCTATATCCTGCTGTGCATGATGAACGGCGGCGCGTCCCTGGCGCAGATTTGTGTGGGCGTGTTTGTCAGCGCGGTGTTCTCGGCGCTGCTGGAGCCTTCCTTCCGCGCCACCATCACCGACCTGCTGACCAAGGAGGAATACTCCAAAGCCAGCGGCCTGGTGTCCCTGGCGGGCAGCGCCCGGTATCTGTTCTCCCCCATCATCGCGGGCTTCCTGCTCACGGTCAGCGACGTGAAGCTGCTGCTCATCATCGACATCTGTACCTTCTTTTTAACAGTCATCAGCGCCGCGGTCGTCCGCAAAGGCATCGGGGCGAAAGCGGCGGAAAAGAAAGAAGCCTTCCTGCAGAGCATGAAGGAAGGCTGGAAGGTGCTTTGCGCGAAAAAGGGCGTGCTGATGCTCGTGGCGGTGTCCTCCGGGATCACGCTGTTCATGGGGATGTTCCAGATCTTGGCCGAGCCGCTGGTGCTGTCCTTCGCCGACGCAAAAACCCTGGGCGTGGCGGAAACGGTCTGCGCCTGCGGGATGCTGGTGAGCGGCGTCATCTTGGGGGTCAGGGGCCTGAAAGGGCATTATGCCGCCACCCTGGGTGCTTCGCTGATCGGGGCCGGGCTGTTCATGGCAGGCTTCGGGCTGTTTGAAAACATCGTGCCCATCTGCGTGTTCGGGCTGCTGTTCTTCGCGGCGCTGCCCTTCGCCAACAACTGCCTGGATTACCTGATCCGCACGAACATCCCCGACGACACGCAGGGCCGGGCCTGGGGCCTGATCGGCTTTCTTTCCCAGCTTGGCTATGTGGTGGCCTACGCTGTGTCCGGCGCGGCGGCGGACGCCCTGGGCAGCATCGGAGGCCGGGGCGTTGGCCGGGGCGCTGCCCTGGTGGTGATCATCGCGGGCATCTGCCTTTCGGCGACGGCGCTGCTGATACTGGTTTCAAAGAGCATCAAAGCATTGGAAAGCAATCAGGAGGCGTAAAAAATGAGCAAGACAAAGGAAACCTACAAATACAGGCCGGTGCTGTTCTTCGCCCTGGCGTATCTGTTCACCTGGATCTTCTGGGTTCCGGCAATCTTCGTATCGGAGGATGTGGGGGCCGGTTTGATGGTTATTGGTTTGATTGCCCCCGCTGTCGTGTCTACGGTGTTTGTGCTGGTGTCCGGGTCGGACGTGCTGAAAAAGGATTTGAAGAATAAGCTCGTCGGGTTTTACAAGGTCAAATGGCTGAACGTTTTCTGGGCCGTCATCATTTTCGCGGGGATCGTCGTCTGCTCCATCCTGCTGTCCCTCGCGTTCGGCCAATCGCTTGACCAGTTTTCCTTCACTGAGGATTTCTCCTTCACGGGCGTTGGCGTCGGCAGCGCGCTGATCACCATCACGCTGGCCTCCATCATCGAGGAAGTCGGCTGGAAGGGCTACTGCGAGGACTCCATCGGCAACTACATGAACTGGTTCTGGGAGTCCATGGTGTTCGGCGCGCTGTGGTCGTTCTGGCATTTCCCGCTCATTTTCATCAAGGGCACCTACCAGGCGGGCCTGATGGTGAATCCCCTGTACGTGGTCAACTTCTTTGTCAGCGGCATTCCCCTGGGCTTCATCATCACCTGGGTGTACCTGGTCAGCGACCGTTCCATCCTGGCCTGCATGATCTTCCATCTGTTTGTCAACTTCATGCAGGAGAAAATCGCCATGACGCCGGAAACGAAATGCGTGGAAACCATCGTCGTGACCGTCGCCGCCGCGGCCATCGTGCTGGCCAACAAAGATATGTTCTTTGAGACCCGCCACATAGGACACATCCTCGATGCGGAATAAGTCACCGGG
>CADBCX010000223.1 GCA_902793245.1 uncultured Eubacteriales bacterium
ACGTACACGCCTTGGGCTGCCGCCCGGCCTTCGCTGAAAACAGTCCACCGGACTGTTTTCCGGGCGCTTCGGCCCCTGCGGATTACAATCGAAGGGCTGAGGCCCTTCGATGCATCCTGGGGGACTTTGTCGACAGTCTGAAATGACCGCCCCTAAAAAGGCGGTCATTTGAGTATAAACTATGATGAAAACAATCAGTTCTTCCGGGCTTTCCGCCTGCTTTTCTGCTCGTACATCAGCGCGTCGGCGGCCTGCACACATTCCTCCAGCGAGCGGTTTTCACGGCTGGCGGCGCGGATGACCCCCACGCTGAGGCTGAGCGTAAACGGGTTTTCGCCGTTCGCCGCGTTGTATTCGTCCACGGCGCGCTGGAGGCCATCCTCCAGGTCTGTTTCCCGCATCGAGGCGATCACCAGGAATTCGTCGCCGCCGTAACGCATCATAAAGTCGCGGTCATCGCACGCTGCCTGGATGGTTTTTGCCGCGCCGCGGATGGCCTCGTCGCCGACTTCATGGCCATACCGGTCATTGATTTGCTTGAGGTAATCCAGGTCGATGAACATGATCTGCGCGCCGCCGTCCTGCATCATGAACGTGTCAAAGGTATGCTGGCCGTAGCGTTCATATCCGAAGCGGTTGTACAGGCCGGTCAGCGCGTCGTGGACGTACAGGTTGTCCAGGAAATCGTTGAACTGCCGCAGCAGGCACTTTTTGCGCGCGTTTTCAATGGCGATTTCCAGGAAGCTGAAAATGCTCATATGCAGGTTCAGCTTGGCCGCCTCGCTGATGCCGTCCAGCGCCAGGTAGCCGATGGAATAGGTGTTGTAATGCAGGGGATAAAAAATGATAAAGCGTTCCTGCTGCATCAGGGATTCGGGCAGCAGGCCTTTCCGCGGGAAACGGATGTACGGGCGGTTGCGCTCCTTTGAGATCCAGCTTCTCCCGCAGGCAGCCAGAACCATTTCTTCGCCAAAGGATTTGGAATCCCGGTGCCAGTTGTTTTTATCGTAGTTGTCGAAGTAGTAATCGTTGATGCACATGTAAGCGTTGTTGCAGCCGAAGATTTCTTTGTTGTCCTCCACGATGTCCATCAAATCGATCAGGTCGTTGGCTTCAAACAGTTCCGCGGCAAGCTCGTCCTGCAGGATATAGAAGTTTTTCAGGAAACGGACCTGGCGGAAGTATTTTTTCCGGAGGAAGGAATGCACGCCTGTTTCTTCGCAGCCGCAGGATTCCACGCAGGATATTCCAAAGGGGAATGTCATGGACTCCGCTTCCTCCCGCCCGTCAATTTTCCGGATCAGGAAATCCAGGGCGCGGTAATTCAGCATTTTATTGTCCCGGAATACCGTGGACAGCGTGGGGTTGGACAGCTCGGCGCTGGTCAGGCCGTCAAAGCCGGTGACCGCCACTTCCTGGGGAACCCGGTAGCCTTTTTCCTCCAGCGCTTCCATCAGGCCCAGGGCCATATCGTCGTTGGCGCAGACGAACGCGTCGGGCATGGGCTTTCCGCTTTCCACCCATTGGGTGGCGACGGTAAAGCCGTCGGACGTGCGCCAGGTGCACTCGATGATTTCCGTCTCCTCCGGCGGGATATGGTTTTCCCGGCAGGCCTTCCGAAAGCCTTCCAGGCGCTGCTGGGCCTCCGGACAGCCGTTGTCCAGCAGGCCGGTCAGGTACACCATGCGCCGCGCCCCGTGATGGAGGATCAGGTGCTCCGTGATATCGTGCTGGGCTTTTTCGTTGTCGACGCCCGCCAGCCAGCAGCCGGGCAGGGGACAGTCGATCGCCACGGCGGGTATGCCTGACTGCCGGATGCGTTCGCCCAATTCTTCCCGCACGCGCTTGAGCACAATCTGGTTGCCCTGGATGAGCAGGCCGTCGAACTGCTGAAGGTCGGCCAACTGGTAAATGGCGTACTCGCTTTTGTCCTTTTCGTTGTCCATATCCTTCCCGAAGCAGTCGAACACACAGAGCTGAACATCCTCGTGTTCGTCCACATACTGCTTCAGGCCGTGGAGCGTGCTTTCCACCAGCTCAAAATTCCAGTCCGCCGTAAAAAAGGCGATGCGATACTTAATCATCCGCTTACTCCTGTATTGCGCAAAAATATACGATGAAGATGCAATATATGAAGGAAGATGATGCGATTTCATTCAGATTTGCGCAATTTTATTATACCACAAAATACATGAAATAAAAGCCTGTTTCACGCAAAATGGCAAAAGTTCCAACATTTTTAATATTTCGGAACACGCCCATATTGACAAGCGCTTCGCTTCCCATATAATGGAGTAGATACTGATTGATTTTTTGAGGTGAAACCGGGATGAGTTCCATGCTGACAAAAGTCAGGCGCACCCTGATCGGAGACCGTGTTTTTTACCGCACGGTGCTGGCCATTATTATTCCCGTGATTATTCAAAGCAGCATTTCCAATTTTGTCAATTTTCTGGACAATCTGATGGTCGGCGCGCTGGGCGACGCGCAGATGAGCGGCGTGTCCATCGCCAACCAGCTGAACTTTGTGTTCAGCCTGGCGATTTTCGGCGGCCTGGCGGGGCCGGGCATTTTCGGCGCGCAGTTTTACGGGGCCGGGGATATCGAAGGCCTGCGGAACACCTTCCGCGTCAAGCTGCTGGAATCGCTGGCGCTGCTGGCCGTGGCGTTTGTGGCGTTCATCGGGTTCAACCGGCCGCTGATTTCCCTGTTCCTGCAGGGCGACGGCGACCCGGCGCTGGCGGAGCAGATGCTGCAAAACGGCAGGGATTACCTGATGGTGATGCTGTTCGGCCTGCCCGCCTTTGCCCTCAGCCAGTGCTACGCCGGCACGCTCAGGGAAATGGGGGAGACCCGCCTGCCCATGGTGGCCAGCGTGGCGGCGGTTTGCACCAACGCGGTGTTCAACTACCTGCTGATCTTCGGCAAGCTGGGCCTGCCCCGGCTGGAGGTGGTGGGCGCGGCGATTGCCACGGTGATCAGCCGGTATGTGGAGCTGGGCATCGTGATGGGCTTCACGCATAAGCATCACAAGCGCTTCACCTTTATCGAAGGGGCGTACCGCACGCTGAAGGTGCCCGCCGCGCTGTTCAAAAAGGTGCTGCGCATGGGCGCGCCGCTGCTGCTGAACGAGGTGCTCTGGTCCGTGGGCATGAGCGCGCTGACCGCCGTGTATTCCCTGTGCGGGCTGGTGGTGGTGTCGGCGCTGAGCATCACGTTCACCATCTCCAACCTGTTCAACGCCGTGTACATGTCCATGGGCACGGCGGTGGCGGTGATGGTGGGCCAGGCCCTGGGCGCGGGCGACTTCGAGAAAGCCAAGGGCGACGTGTGGCGTCTGATTGCCTTCGGCGTGGCGGGCGCCATTGCCATGGGTATTCCGCTGATCCTCTTCGCGCCGCTGATTCCCAACGCTTACAGCGGCGTCACCCAGGATGTGCGCGCCATGGCGTCCCGGCTGCTCATCGTGACGGCCTGCGCCATGCCTCTCTACGCTTTCGCCCACTGCTCCTATTTCACCCTCCGCTCCGGCGGCAAAACCATCATCACCTTCCTGTTTGACAGCGGCTACACCTGGGCCATCTCCGTGCCCCTGGCGCTGCTGATGGTCAAGGCGGTGCAGGCGGATATCGTGGTCACGTTTGCCGTTGTGGAAGCCGCGAACCTGATCAAGTGCGTGATCGGATACTTCTTCGTCAGATCCGGCAGGTGGATTCAGAACCTGACGCACGTTGTGGAATAAGAGGAACAATATGGAAAAACAAAACATCTTCGAGCAGGGCAGCATCCGCAAAACCTATGTCACCCTGGCCCTGCCGGTGACGCTGAGCATGGTGCTGTCGGTGGTGTACAACGTGGCGGACACCTATTTCATCGCCAGCACCCAGGACACGAATCTCGTGGCGGCGGTGTCGCTGTGCGCGCCGGTGTTCATGCTGCTGATGGCCTTCGGCAATATCTTCGGCCAGGGCGGCACGTCGCTGATCTCCCGGCTGTTCGGCAAGCAGGACACGGAGGGCACCAAGCGGGTCAGCGCCTTTTGCTTCTATGCCGCGCTGGTGTGCGGCACGGTGATCGGCGGATGCATGCTCCTGTTCCATGAACCGCTGCTGCGGCTGCTGGGGGCAAACGCGGAAACCCAGGACAGCGCCCGGGCTTACTTTGTTACCTTAGCCGCGGGCGGGCCGCTGGTGGTGGTGAACTTCATCCACATGAACCTGCTCCGGGCGGAAGGCATGAGCCGGGAATCCATGATCGGCAGCGTCAGCGGCCTGGTGGTGAACATCATCCTGGACCCCATTTTCATTTCCGTGCTGGGCTGGGGTGCGTTCGGCGCGGCGTTCGCGTCGGTGATCGGCTACGCCTGCTCCGACGTTTTCCTGCTCCTGGTGGTGCTGAAAAAGAGCCGCATCCTGTCTGTGGATGTGCGGAAATCGCTCATCCCCGGGAAGGAAATGCTGGATATATTCGCCATCGGCATTTCCGC
>CADBCX010000224.1 GCA_902793245.1 uncultured Eubacteriales bacterium
CCGCGGCTTCCGAAAGAGAAGGGAAGAGGCTGCGCATTTCGGCCTCGCTCTTGAGATAGAATTCCTGTGTTTCAAAGCGCATGCGGTTCGGCTCATCGACGGTCTTGCCGGTCTGGATGCACATCAGGACGTCCTGATAATAGGCATCCTCCTTTTCCAGATAATGGGCGTCCGACGAATGGAGCACATGCTTGTTTTCCGTAGGCTCCAGAGGGCAGGGCAGATCCTTCCACACTTCCACGGTGGTGAACACGGGCGACGGCGGCATCATGCCCAGGTTCACCAGCAGGCCGTTGCTGCCGCGGTTGATGTGGGCGGGCACGGGCACGCCGCCGACTTCCCGCACCTTCGCGGCGCAGTCCTCCAGCGATAGATCCGTCGCGCCGATGAGCAGCGCGTCCTCGTGATCGATCACCTCGTCGTCCTCGTTCATCACCAATTGCTCCCCGAAAAAGGCGGGCTTGTTTTTTTTCGGCGGCAGGTGCTTTTTCAGCATCTCGCCAAAGTCCACGGCGGTGGGCACATCGGGGAAATAGCCCAGCATATGCACTTCCTCGCTGGTGGTGATCTCGATGGCGGGCACCAAAAGAAGCCCGTAGGCCGCCGCGATCTTTTCCGCCGCGGGCAGGTTGCGGGCGGCGTTATGGTCGGAAATCGCCACGATCTCCAGGCCCTTCACCACCGCCATCCCCAGGATGTTGCCCGGCGTCATGTCGTTGTCGCCGCAGGGGGACAGGCAGGAATGGATATGCAGGTCGGCAAAGAAATTCATTTTACTCCGCCTTTTCCGGCACGCCCTTCTCCATCATGCGGCCGCAGATGGTGTAAGCGGACAGGGGGCTTTTCAGCACCCGCAGCCCTTCTTCCGTCGCTTTTGCCAGGATGCTTTCGGGCATGTCGATATTCTCCGGCAGGATCACGCAGGCCATTTCCGCCAGCGCGGCCACGGCGACCACGTTCATATGGGTCTGCACCGTCACCCAGGCCATGCCCTCGCAGCCGTGGGCCATCACCCAGGACAGCAGGTCGCAGGTGTAGCCGCAGGACACTTCCCGGTCTTCCTCCACGCCGGGGGTCATGTTTTCTGCTTCCAGTAATGCCGTCAGTTCGGAAACCTTCATGGTTCATCCTCCTCAATTGCGGATCAATTCAACCCTCGCCGGGCTTCAATCTTCTTCTTCAGGTTCTTCCTCCGGGTCGTCAACAGCCAATTCCGCCATCTGCGCCCGCAGATACCGGGCCAGCAGCCGCATTTCCTGGGGCGTATGCTGGCGACTGGCGGCTTTCAGGCTGTCGAACAGCAGATAATCCGTGCCCACGTCCAGGGCGTTGGCGATCTGCACCAGCGTGTCGATGCTGGGGATGCGCATGCCGCGCTCGATATTCCCATAGAACGAGGAGGATATGTCCACCATGCTCGCTACTTCCTGCTGGGATAAATGCTTGGAGCGCCGTTTCATCTTCATGCGGCGGCCCATTGACTGATAATCCACCATTGCGTTTTCCTCCTCATCCCTGCTGCTTCTTATAGTATAGCGGAAGGGCCGGTTTTTGTAAAGATTTGACGAAAGAGAAAGAAAAAAATTCCGCGCCCTTTGCGGCGCGGAAAAGTGTCTGTATCAGCGAACTGCGTCGGAATGGCCGATGCCGAGCAGTTCGTTTTGGGGTCGCCCGTTTTTCGTTTTATTGACGTTGATCTTTTTTCCCATGAACAGCATCATTGCGGTATCGCCGCCGTCAAGGTTCATTGCTTCCTGGCATCCCAATTCCGCCATTTTTTCAGCCATCCAACTGCACGATTGTCCTTCTCCGCCATTGGCCTTGCCTTCTGTCAAAACCACCACATAATGTCCCGGTTCAACAACCCCGAAGGCCGTGCGTGGATTCATCGTACTGCCAAACTGAGAAGAACGGGGAGAGACTTCGCCGTTTTCCACAAGAATCGGGCCAAACGAAAGCGTGTTTACAGCGCCTTTTGCCAGCAGGTCTTTTGCGGAAACGGTTGCATTTTCATGCAGACTCACGGTTCCGTCGGGATAGAATGCCATCACATCCAGAGGCGGATAAACGGTGGTTCCGGCCTTTTTGGGGCGGTCTCCCAGAATTTCGCCGTTGCGAATGACCACGCCCAGGGGATAATCGTAGGATTCCTCGTGATCTCTTTCAACACGATAAATAAAATAATCCGTGTTGAGGGCGAAAACCAGATGATGCTGCGCAGCGATTTTGTAAGCATCCGTCTTGTAGCGATCGCCATAAGATTTGTAATGATCCTTATCAAAGGGATACAGATCGAAAAGCTCGCTCAAGTCTTTGACGTAAATCTGGGCTTCGTACCAATTGCCGGGCTTGTTGTTTTGATTGGTCGAAACAAATTTTTTGATCTCAATCCGCAGGGTCTGGGAGGCGTAGAGCCACAGGCCCTCGTTTTCGTTGGCGTAAACGAATTCGGCTTCCCCTTCCGGCAGGAAGCCCTGGGCGGTGAGGGGCGGGAAGTTTTCGTTCAGGCTGCCGGCGTCCACGGTGCCGGTGAAGCCGCCCTGCGCCGCGGGCGCTTCCTCAAGCGGCGGAATGCCGCCGGACTGGGCGGAAGCGTCGTCCTCGCCCGTATAGTAGAAGTCGTCCTCCACCTGGTCATACGCGCCGGGGGGAACCGTGTCGGGGTCGTCGGTGAGGGTTTCGTCGTATGTTTCATCGGAAAAGTCGATGATGGGAATGCCGTCGCCCTGCGGTTCCTCGCTGGGGACGGGAACCTCCGGCACGTCCACGGCGCTGTCGGCGGGTTCTTCTTCCGGCTGTGTCGGCGTTTCCACTACGGCGGGGGCGGCCCCGATGGGAAGCAGCTGATAGGGATTGTCCATGGTGCCGCTGCCGGAGCCGATGGTCAGCCGGGTCAAATCCACATACACGGTGGGCCGCACGCCCAGGTCGCTGTTGCCGGTGGAGATGCGGCCGATCTTGCCCTCGTCCATCACGCGGCGCTGCTCATGGGGATAATCCACCGACCGGGTGCGGCTCCACCAGGGGCTGTACTTGTGGCCCTTGGAATAGACGTACAGCGGCTGCCAGCGGCCCTTGTTGTTGGTCTTGGGCAGCTCGAAGATGGGCGGGTCGGGCAGGATCTTGGCGTAAGCGGTGCTTTCGCACAGGCGGGCGTTGTTGGAGGAAAAGCCGATGGAGGCGTCCTTCATTTCGTCGGAGGTGATCAGGGTCACCAGCGCGTTGTCCTCGGTGCGGTTGACCAGGGCGGCGCGTTCCGCGGCGGTGAAAGCGTCGTTGATGAACACGCTGTTCAGGTACATATACAGGTCGCTTTTCTCCCAGCCCTGATAGTGTTCATAGTCCCCGTGCACGGGGGAGCCGAACAGCACGTATTCGCTCAACAGCCAGGCTTCGCCGCTGTCGGCTTTCAGCACGCGCCACAGGATGGGCCGCACGGTGCCGTCGGCGTCGGTGGGGTAGGAGCCGAAGGCCACGTATTCATAGCCCGCGCCCTTGGAATAGCCGCGCAGCGCCGCGTCCGCGAATACAGGCGCAACGGAGCCGACGGTGAGCACGAGGGTCAGGAAGAGCAGAAAGAGCGTTTTTCCCCGGAAAATGTTTCGCATACGCATTCCTCGCTTGTAATTAGTACGGCTTAGTATACCATATTTCTCCTGAACTCACAAGACGGGAATTTCGGTTTTTACACTTCCCGGGAGAAGCGCCCGTTTCCAAAAGAAAAGCCTTCCCCTTGAGGGGGGCCGAAGCAGCAGCCAGCCCAAAAGCCTTCCCCTCAAGGGGAAGGCTTTTCGCGGTGCTTGCTTTCCGCTGTCATCCCCCGCAGTTCATCCGCGGCGCATGTCCCCAAAGAAAAAACCCTCCCCGCAAGGGGAAGGTTTTTGACAGATGCCCGGAAGCTTTTGTTTTCCGGGTCGGATTAATCCAGAGGTACGAAACCGTCATCCTCCCATTCGGCGCCCTCGGGCACATCCCCATAGGGCATGGTGCCGGTGCGGAGCGTTACTCCGCAGCCAAGGCAGATGACCTTATATGTTGCCACGTCTTTGGTTTTTATATACACGGTTTTTTCTCCGCCGGTATGGTTGCTGGCGTCTTTGCCGGTGTTGACGTGCGTGCGGCTGATGACTTCGCCGCAGGCGCAGTACTGCACCTCGTCATAGCTGCCCTCGGCCTTGCAGTTGCCCGGCACGACATTTTCATGCTTCGTTTGGGAAACGGTATGCACATGCGGCGTGGGGGAGGGAGAAGGTTCGGGCGTGGGAGTCGGCGTGGGCGCGGGCGTGGGTGTCGGCGTCGGTTCAGGCGTGGGTTCAGGCGTAGGTTCGGGCGTCGGTTCAGGCGTAGGGGCGGGCGTAGGTTGAGGAGTAGGCGCGGGCGTCGGTTCAGGCGTAGGCGCGGGCGTGGGTTCAGGCGTAGGTTCGGGCGTGGGCGGGGCCGTCGGCGGGACGGTGGGCGGGACTGTGGGATCAGGCGTC
>CADBCX010000225.1 GCA_902793245.1 uncultured Eubacteriales bacterium
ATATGTGCATCGTCCCCACGTGGATTTGCTGCCCGCGTCCCGCCGGGTGTGGAAGCTGCGGCTCAAGCACTGCAACCTGACGGCGCTGGAGGAAGCGGTGCTGGGCATCGCACGGGAGGACGACCTGCCCGGCGCGCTGGTGCCGGAACGGTATTTCAGTTTCCTGAAAACAAAGGATTTTTCCCTGCTGGAGGATATTTTGGACCACAACCGGCAGGACATTATTTCCCTGGCTCACATCCTGGACCGGCTGCTGCGGCTGCATGACGCGCCACTGCTGGCCGAAGCGCCGGAGGATTTATTCAGCCTGGGCCGGGTGCTGGAAAAGCGGGGGAGAGCCGAAGGCGCGCGGATGTGCTACCGCGCCGTGGACAAGGGCAGCCTGTCCCTCCTGGCCCGGGGCCGCATGGCGGAAACCTACCGGCGGGAGGGGAACTACGCCGAAGCGGCCCAGGTGTACAAGCGCATGGCCGCCGACCGCCAGGGCGGGCCGGGGCCGCTGATCGCCCTCGCCAAAATCTGCGAACACAAAACCAGGGACATTCCCGCCGCCATCGAATATACCCGGAAGGCCATCATCCTGGCCGCCGATCAGCCGGACGGCGATATGGCGGCGCTGCAAAAACGGTATGAACGCCTGATGAAGAAAGCAAGGAGGCAAGAGTAAAGATGGGCATTCTGGACGGCTTCAAGGCGCGCAAGGCGCTGATGCTTCAGCAAAAAGGCAATGTGCAGGAAGCAATGAGAATGTATGAGGAACTGTACGCCGCGAACTACATTTCCGCCGCGTATATGCTGCCCTACAGCGTGCTGCTGCTGCGGGAGGGCGGGGAAGCGAATTATCTCAAGGTGAAGGAAATCCTGAAAAAAGCGGAAAAGGCCCCCGACCTGGACGCAGGCCGCAAGCAGCAATTGTTCATGAACTACGCCGTGGCCCAGTACAAGCTGGGAGAGATCGAAAAGGCCATCCAGCTGCTGGAAGCCTCCCACCGCAAGGCCCCCTGCGGCCTGACCTACCAAAGCCTGGGCTGGCTGTACATCGAGGCGGGCGACGCGGAAAAGGCCCTGGCCTATAACCTGGAAGCGCTGGAATACGACGACGAAGACCCCATCGTGCTGGACAACCTGGGCCAGACCTATTACCGCCTGCTGAACGACAAGGAGAAGGCTAAGGAGTATTTCGACAAAGCCATCGCCATTAAGGATACCCAGATCGACACGCTCTATTTCCTGGCCCAGTACGACAAGGAAGCGGGCGACAGACAGGCCGCCGTGGAAAAGCTGGAAAAAGCGCTGGAGGGCCGCTTCTCGCCGCTGAACTACGCCACCAAGGAAATGATTCAGAAGGAAATCGACGAGCTGAAACAGAACTGAACAGGCCTTCCCCTTGAGGGGAAGGTGGCACGCGAAGCGTGACGGATGAGGTGATTTGTCTGTATATTTGCAATACCGATTACACATCTCATCAGTCAGGCGCGAAGTTGCTTGATTTGGTTCAAATACTTGGCTCCGCGCCTGACAGCTTCCCCTCAAGGGGAAGCCTTTTGGTTCATGTACAGCATTGTGTAAACGATCAGACTTGATTGGAACCTTTTTTCCTTTGCTTCGTTTAATTGAACAGAAACGCAAAAGGAGGGATGCGGATGAAACGGATGCTGCTGTTGCTTCTCGCCCTGCTGCTGGCGCTTTCCCTGCACACAGCGGCGCTGGGGGAAGATGGGGACGACTGGGACTGGCGGGCGAATTGGGAAGAATGGGGATACTTTGATTTCTGCGACGTACAGGACAACACCCTCATCATTTTTGAGGGTGTCAAGGCCTTGGGGGTTGCGAGAACCGATTCTTGGGACGAGGATTTGCAAACCGACGTGGAGATCGAACCGGCGTTCGTTGATGGCCCGAGCTTTGCATGGGACGCGGACGGCGGCGATTTCCACCGGGTTTCCCTGCCCTCCACCCTGCGTTATCTCGGCGTCGAGTCCTTCTGCTATTACGATTTTGAGGAATTTACCCTGCCCGCCCAACTGGAAATCCTGGAAAGCTATGCTTTCTACCGCTGCACTTTTGACGCGCTGCGCATCGAAACCGTCTTGCCCGCGGATGAAATTCTGAACGGTCTGGAAGACTGTTCCGTGGCCGCCTATGACGTGCCGGAGGATCATCCGCTGTACAAAACCGTGGACGGGGTGCTGTTCTCCAAGGATGGAAAAACCCTGCTGGCTTACCCCAACGCCCGGACAGCAACCCACTACGACGTGCCCGCCGGGGTGGAGCGCATCGGGGATGGGGCGTTCGGCAACGAAAACCTGAAAACGATCTCTCTGCCGATTGGTTTAAAATCCATCGGGGACTATGGCTTTGGCGGCTGTACCCGCTTGCAGTCCATCGCCCTGCCGCTGACGGTCAGGGAAATTGGCAAAGAAATATTCGCTGATTGTGTTTCCCTGGAACTGGTCAGCCTGCCGGAAGGTCTGGAAGCGGAAAAGGCGGAAAACAATGGGTGGGTGGAATACTACCCTGACGACGCCCATTTCCGGGGCGACAACGGCGACACGCTGGCCCAAACCAACCCGCGGGATGGGGACGAAAACCCTTCCACCTTCTTCGCCGCCGCCGCGACGCTGGTTGGTCAGGGGGAAAGCATTCCGCTGTTTGAAACGTCCACCTCGGAAGAACCCATCGACTGGCTGCCGGATGGCATGATCGTGTTTGTGCAGTCCTCCGACAGTCACAGGCTGAAAATCGCGCCGCCGCTGCATTGGAAAACGGACAGCTATGGATGGGTGGAGATGAACAATGCGCGCTGCCTGCCCACAGAAACGCTGTTTTTATACTTTGATATTCTGCCTGCGGGCGAGAGTCCGATATGGACGCAGCGCCTTCCCGATCCGCAGAACGAAGTGCCTGCGGAAACGAGAGACTTTTCCAAGGGGTTCAAGCTGACTTCCGGCAGGCTGTTCGGCCCCTTTGTGGTGTTTCAGGAAAGCGAGCCCTTTGCCTGCCGGATCCAGGACTGCTTTCTGACCGCGATGTGTTTTTGGGGCGACGAAACCAAGTACGGCATCCTGTACAGCGACGACCCCTTTGAACTGATTCCCCTGAAAGACGGCCCGGACGGGGAAACCATCTGCGAATTCCTGGGCGGAACCCAGGTGGAAATCCTATCCTTGGACGAATCCGGCTGCATGGTCACAACCGGCCCGGACACGGGCTGGGTGCCTGCCGGACATGTGAAATCCATACCGTACGATTTTGAATTTGATTGAAAGGGGATATAGAAAATGAAAAAGACGCTTTGTATCCTGTTGGCCTGGATGCTGCTGGCCGTGCCCGCGCTGGCAGAGAATCCCGACACCGGCTCCTGGAGCCAGATCAACCAGTCCGTGAGTAAGGGCGAGGGCTGGGAAAAAGCTGAAACGGACGGCAGCTTCCGGCTGGGGGACAAAACGCCCATCGAGGGATACGACAATCTGTTCATCGGCGATTGGGGCACCTACCCCAGCATGGACGGCAGCACGGTCTGCGTCCCCATGGCGATGGAACTGGCCCGGCAATGGCTGGGCCTGGAGGAAGGGGACATGAACGGCTTCGTGAACTTCTCCACCACGCCATACGCCTACGACCGGCTGACCCAGGGCAAGGCCAATCCCCTCGTGACCATCAAGAGCCAGGGCGTGATGATGGACGACACCCACCCCATCGACCTGGTGCTGGCCACCTATCCCAACGCCGACGAGCGCCAGGCCGCCTCGGACGCGGGGATCGAATTGGTCTACGTGCCCTTCTGCTATGACGCCTTCGTGTTCATGGTGAACGAGAAGAACCCGGTGGACGGCCTGACCGTGCGGCAGATTCAGGAAATCTACACAGGCCAGATCGCCTCCTGGTCGCAGGTGGGCGGGGATTGGCTGAAGATGGAAGCCTACCAGCGGCCCCATGGCAGCGGCAGCCAGACCGCCATGGAGGAGATGGTGATGAAGGGCCTGAGAATGGCGAATGTGAATGAGAACTACATTTCCGACGGCATGGCCGACGCGGTGGCCCAGATCGGCAACTACGACAACGGCCCGGGGGCCATCGGCTACAGCTATCTCTATTATGTGAACACTCTGGTGGAGAGCGGCGGCATCAAGGTGCTGTCCATTGACGGCGTCGCGCCGACCGACGAAAATTTGCAGTCCGGAGCTTATCCTTTCACCGTGAACTATTACGCCGTCTACCGCAAGGGCGACGAAAACACCGAAGCTTTCGTCAACTGGCTCGTCGGCGAGGAAGGACAGAAGGCTGTGAAGCAGGCTGGTTATGTGCCGCTGAAATGACAGTAAATACTGATAACAGCCATGTTGTAAAGGACGAAAATACAACAACGGGAACCGCTGGGGTTTCACCCCAGGCCCCACCAGGGTACTGAGTTTCCGCAGCCTCAATCGTCGCAACTCGCCTTCATGGCGAGATTGCTCGTTTCGGCTGATC
>CADBCX010000226.1 GCA_902793245.1 uncultured Eubacteriales bacterium
TCGATTAAGGCGCCGCCCGCGATGCGGTACTGGTTCTCGCCGATCTTCTGAATTTCCTGGGGCAGCGGCGGGTCGTACTCGTCATAGATGTTGCCCACGATTTCCTCCAGCAGGTCTTCCATGGTGATCAGGCCGCTGGTGCCGCCGTACTCGTCCACCACGATGGCGATGTGGGTCTTGTTCTTCTGCATGTCCCGGAACAATACGTCCGTGCGCACGGATTCCGGCACGAAATAGGCGGGCCGCAGGATCTCCCGCAGAGTCTTTTTTCCGCCGGTGGACAGGGCCAGGAGATAGTCCCTCGTGGTGAAGGTGCCCAGCACGTCGTCCAGGTCTTCTCCGTACACCGGGAAGCGGGACAGGCCGCTTTCCAGGATGGTTTTCATGATTTCCTTGTTGCCCGCGTCCACCTGGAGCGCAGTCACGTCGGTGCGGTGGGTCATGCAGTCGGCGGCGGTCATGTTGTTGAACTCGAAGATGTTCTCGATCATGTCCCGTTCGTTGCCCTCGATGGCGCCTTTTTCCTCGCCCATGTCCACCATCATGCGAATCTCGTCCTCGGTGACTTCTTCCTCATTGGCGGCGGGGTCGATGCCGAACAGCCGCAGCACGCCGTTGACGGACTTGGTGAGCAGCCACACGATGGGTTTCGTCACCTTTGCCATGGCGTCGATGATGCCCGCCATCGCCCGCGCCACCTTCTCCGGCTCCTTCATGGCAACGCGCTTTGGCACAAGCTCGCCGAACACCAGGGTAAAATAAGAAAGAACCAAGGTGATCAGCACCACGCAGAGGGTGTTCAGGGTGCCTTTGGAAATGAAGGTGAAGCCCCATTGATCCCGAATCAGGCTCACCAGCGGCGCGGCAAAGTTGTCTGCCGCGAAGGCGCTGCCCAGGAAGCCCGCCAGGGTGATGGCGATCTGGATGGTGGACAGGAAGCCCGAGGGCTCTAAAATCATTTTCAGCAGCTTCTGGGATGTTTTATCGCCTTCCTCGGCTTTGTGCCGCAGCTTGGTTTCGCTCAGGGACACCACGGCGATTTCCGCCGCCGCGAAAAAGGCGTTGATGGCGATCAGGACGATTTGAATCAGCAATAGGCCGCCGATGGGGGTATCCAAACAAAAATCACTCCGTTTCAAATGTGCGCGCGCATATGCAAACCTCTTTGGTTTACTGCCCCATTATAGCATACCCCCATGCCGATTTCCACATAAAAATGAAAAGAAATTGTAACAATATCAAGGTTTGCCTTGTTTCACCCGCCGGAAATATGGTATACTCAATACCGTAGTTTCCATGTCTGTATGAGGCGGCTTGTATGAAGCAGATGCTTTCCCGCCCTGTGGGGCGTTTTTCAGCGCTGATGCTGTCAGCGGCGGCATTGCAGGCCATTTTCCGTCTGTGCCTGGGCATAGAAGGCGACGCGGGTGCGCTGCTGCTGGCGGCATTTCTGTATCTCCTGCTGCCCGCCGCGTCCCTGCTGCTTCCCTTCTGGGCGGGCAGGGGCGGCGTGCCCGTCATCGCCGCCTTCTTCCCCATCGGCGGCGCGGCGCTGGTCTTTTCCTCCGCGCCGCCCGCGCTTTGCTGGGCGTGCATGGCGCTGTCGCTGGTAGCGGCCACGGCGGGACAGGAAGTATTAAAACGAACGGATTCGGAGAAGAAAAAACATCATGGCGGAAGAAATCAGAAACGATAGGAAAATCAGGCCCGTCGGCAGGATCTTTCTCGTGCTGGGCGTGGTGCTGCTGATGGCGGTGGCGTATGTGGCGGCTGTTATGCTCCAAATGTCGGACGAGCAGCCGAAGCTCTCCGGGGTTTCAGCGGAAAGGGAATCCATTCCCCGGATGCAGCCCGCCGCCATGAACAGCGCCGAGGCGCTGGCAGGGCTGTTCGGCGCGCCGCTGCCTTACCTGCCGGGCTATGCCATGACGGGCCAGGGCGACAACGTGGATTACGAAGGCATCAATGCCCGCATCGTCACGCTGCAATATTCCGGCATCACCGTTTCCGCCGTGCGGCCCGCGTCCGCCGCGCCGCTGCTGCTGCGCGGGGAACTGTCGGTCAGCCTGCGCGGCGACCTGTCGTATTTGCACTTGCCCGCCGTGCTGGCGGAAAAAGGGAATGCGCGGTGCGTGTATTTTTCCAGCGCCGACGCGGCGTATTCGGTCTACGCGCCGCAGGCGAAAGAAGAAGATTTTTTTGCCATGCTGGACATGCTGCAATGGACGGAATGACGTATAGGATTCAGCGGATCATTCTGATGAAATAACGAGGATACACCCATGACGAAAGAATTGTTTATCCAGGCGATGGCAAAATTTTTCGGCGGCGTGGCGCTGCTGGGGCTGCTGATCTTCCTGCCCGCGGGGACGCTTCATTACTGGCAGGGCTGGCTGCTGATGGGCATTCTGTTCATCCCCATGTTCGTCGCCGGGCTGGTGATGATGAAGAAAAACCCCGAGCTGCTGAAAAAGCGCCTGAACGCGAAGGAAGAGGAAAAGGAGCAGAAGCAGGTCATTCTGCTCAGCGGCCTCATGTTCCTGGCGGCGTTCATCCTGGCGGGGCTGAACTTCCGGTTTCAGTGGTTCATGCTGTCCGACGGAGCGTTGTGGGTTGGCGCGGTGATCTTCCTGATTTCCTATGCGCTCTACGCTGAGGTTCTGCGGGAAAACACCTATCTGTCCCGCACCATCGAGGTGCAGGAAAAACAGCAGGTGATCGACACCGGCCTCTACGGCGTGGTGCGCCATCCCATGTACGCCGCCACCCTGATCCTGTTCCTGTCCATGCCGGTGGTGCTGGCCTCTCCGCTTGCCTTCCTGGTGATGCTGCTGTATATCCCCATCATCAGCAAGCGCATGAAGAACGAGGAAGAAGTATTGAAGCAGGGCTTGAAGGGATACGATGAATATATGAAAAAAGTAAAGTACCGGGTCATTCCGTTCATCTGGTAAATTTTTGTCTTTTCTATTGCGGCATTCTGTGATATAATCAGACACAGCGAAAACCGGCGAAGCGTTATCACCGGCGTACGCAAGTCAAGGAGGATACAAGGATATGGCAAACTCCCGGCGAAAAACAAGCCGCCGCAAACCCCATCGGAAAGATCACCGCGGCCTGCTGTTATTTGCACTGGCAGGCGTGCTTATTTTCTTTGTGCTTGTGATGCCCAAGAATCCTATTCCCAAGGCCATGAACGCCACCGCCGACGGCACGGTCAGCACCCACGCGGGCCTGCGCATCAGCGAAGTGATGAGCGATAACGCCTCCGCCCTGCCGGACGAGGGCGGCAAGTTCGGCGACTGGGTGGAGATCGAAAACACGCTGGATACGCCGATCAATATGAAGGGCGTGGGCCTGTCCGACCGCTCCGACCGCATCAAATTTCTCTTCCCCGACGTGACGCTGAACGCCCACGGGCGGATCGTCGTGTTCTGCGACAGCACCAATAAGGACGACCCCAACGGTGAATTCCACGCCAAGTTCAAGCTCAGTTCCCTGGGGGATTCCGTATACCTCTTCGACGCCAACGGCACCGCCATCGACAGCGTGAAGGTGCCCACCCTGAACGCCGACGAAAGCTACGCCCGCAACGACGAAGGCGCCTGGGAAAAGACCGGCGCGTACTCCCCCGGCTATCCCAACACCCAGGCGGGCTATGAAAGCTACCTGGCCGCCTATGCCGTCCATCCCGGCACGCTGATGATCAACGAAGTGACGCCCACGCCCCGCAGCGGCCTTCGGGACGAGGACGACGAGCTGAGCGACTGGATCGAGCTGTACAACGCCGGCAATCATACGATCGACCTGGGGAACTACGCCCTGTCCGATGACGAAACCAAGCCGGTGAAATGGCATTTCCCCAAGGGGACGAAAATCAACCCCGGCCAGTATTACCTTGTTTTCTGCTCCGGAAAAGACAAAATGGAGCAGGGCAACAGCGTTTTCCACACCAATTTCAGAATCAACAACGAGCAGGATACCATCGTGCTCTCCACCCTCCTGGGCGAGCTGGTGGACCGGGTGGTCGTCACCAACGTGGGCGTGGACCGCAGCTACGGCCGGGATGAAAACGGCAACTGGCGGGTTTTCAACAATCCCACCCCCGGCGCGCCCAACAACGACCAGGGCGTGGAAAAAGCAGACCAGTACCTTCGGTTTCTGAACAAAACGGGAGTGTATATTTCAGAGGTGGTGTCCTCGGCCAACCTGGTCAAGCCTTTTTCCGACGCCTCCTCCAGCGATTTCGTGGAGCTGTATAACTCCTCCGGCCAGGCCTGGGATTTGAGCGGCTGGGGACTGAGCGACAATATCAACTGGCCCCGGAAATGGACGTTCCCCCAGGGGACGTCCATTTTCCCCGGGGAATACAAGGTGATCATGCTGGACGGCACCG
>CADBCX010000227.1 GCA_902793245.1 uncultured Eubacteriales bacterium
GGGTTACGAGAAGTATGAAGCTTCTGGCCCAAGAAAGCGAGGGAAAAGCGCTGGGGAAAGGAAAGCCTCAACCAAGCTGGTTCCCGCTTCGGCTTTACCATGTAAAGCCGAGCGGAATGAGCATTCAAAAGGCTTTCTTTTCCCCAGCGCTTTTTCCTTGCTTTCCCCGGATGCAAAGCATCCGGGTTGGCGGCTTCGCCGCCGGGCCAGAAGCACAATGGCGTCAAGTTGATTGTTTCTACAAGTATCAGCGGGAGCCAAGCTGATTCAAAAAACCAAGTCGATTCCGCTAATGCGGGTCCAGGGTACTCAGTACCCTGGTGGGGTGCGGGGCAACGCCCCGCCGGTCTCCCTTTTTTACCCTTCGGAACATGGCTGGTAAGATTTTTGAAGAATGGCACGAAATATTCCGAAGCAACTGTTCACTGGCGTCCAAAGACTTTTTGCTCCCGGAAAACTTCCCGTACCCCAAATGGCAACTTTCAGGAAGCGGCAGAACCATCGGGCGGAAGCGTCATAGTATGGAAGTATCAGGAACCAAAGGAGGGGCTTATGAAAATCTGGATCCAGGGCAATTCGGAAACGAGTTCATTCCTGAGAAAAATGTGTTCAGACCGGGGAATGGTGCTGTCCTCGCCCGGACAATGCGATCTCGCGGTTCTTCAATTTCCATTTTCAGCGATGTCCGATGAGATGGCAAACGCATTTCCCGACCGTCAAAGAATCGTGTGCGGAAAGATCGACGAAAAAATGAACCGCATTTCAAAAGAAAAAAACTGGATGCTGTTTCAGCCCTTGGAAGATGAAGCGTATCTGGCGGAAAACGCAAGGCTGACAGCGGAAGGGGCATTATGCGCTTCCATGAACAAAATGACACTTTCTCTACGGGATGCGCATTGCCTGCTGATCGGCTATGGCAGAATCGGGAAAGAGCTGACCCGACTGCTGCGTTCCTTCGGGGCCGATGTGACCGTGGCTGCAAGAAGGGCGGAGAGCCGAAAAGAAGCCGGCGAGAACAGTGTATCCATCGAGCGTTTGCCCTCCGTCATCGGCAAGGTAGACTTGATTTATAATACCGTTCCGGCGCGTACGTTATCAGAATCCGGTTTGTTTTCAATAAAAAATACCGCATTTCTGATCGAGCTGGCCAGCAAGCCTTACGGTTTTGACTTGGAAAGGGCAAAGCGCCTCGGCATTCATGCCAGTCTCGAAAGCGGGATTCCCGGAAGATATTGTCCCGAATCCGCCGCCGGCGCTTTGATGCACTATATTGAAAGGAGTGTTCAAATTGAGTAAAACAAAAATCGGCTTTGCGCTGACAGGTTCTTTCTGCACGTTTCAAAAGGTCTTTCAAACGATTTCCCGGCTCGTTCAGTCCGGCTACGAGGTTTTCCCGGTGCTTTCCTACCACGCCTCCGGGGAAGATACCCGATTCTTTGATAAAGAAACCGTATTCCAGACTTTGACGTCCCTGACCGGCAACATTCCCTTTACTACGCTTTCGGACGCCGAGCCCATCGGCCCGAAAAAACTGCTGGACGCCTATATTATCGCTCCTGCATCAGGAGCAAGTATGGGCAAAATGGCACATGGAATTTTTGATACGCCTGCTTTGCTCGGTGCAAAATCCCATCTGCGGAACAGCCGTCCCGTGCTCGTGGCTCCTTCCACCAACGACGGCCTGAGCACCGCCGCCGAAAACATCGGGAAGATTTTGGCCATGCGAAACGTTTATGTAGTGCCCTTCCGCCAGGATGACCCCGTGAACAAACCCCGCTCCGTGGTGGCGGATTTTGACAGGATTCCAGAAGCCCTGGCCGCGGCGCTGGCCGGGGAGCAGGCGCAGCCCATTCTGCTCCCGCCCTTGAAAAATGAAGGAAAATAGAGTATACTATGATTGTGGAGGAAGAAAAATGAGGTACAGAAACACGCTTTCTATTTACATAATCATGCTACTTGCTGTATTGTTATCCATTCCTTCCGTCATCGGCTCGGCGGAGGATACCGGCTTTTCCAATCTTCCTGCGTGGCATCCGCTGCCGGTTTACGTGCAGGAAAGGAAAGAAGAAGGGCCGGAGGACAGTTACGTGCGCTACCCGGAATTGACCACGGAAGACCCAGCCTGGCAGTCCGGCGTGGAGAAAACCAACCAAGCCATTCAGGAACAAGCGAACATCCCGGCCTACCTGCGGCTGCTGTCCACCATCAGTCCGGGCAGCACGGGGCTGAAATTGGATTACGAACTGGGCGCGCTTCACGGCCAAGCCGCTGACGGCATGGGTTCGGAAGGGTTCCAGCTGGGCAATCCCTATCTGTCCATCCTGTTCAGCGCGGAAGGAAAAATGCTCTCCGGCCGACCCTCCCAGGTATACTATCCCATGACCTTTGACCTGCGGACGGGCGAAATCATGTCCTTCGACCAGCTGTTTACCGACCCGGACGCGGCGAAGGAACGGATGGAAGCGCTCTTGGAAACAGACGTGGAGCCGACGCTTTCCACCTATCTGGAGAACAGCCAGCTCTTCCCCGTGCCCTTTGACCGGTTCTTCCTGGACGGCTTCGGCCATCTGATCATCGTTTACGAAAACAGCCAGCTTTCCTTCCTGTCCGGTTTTTCGGGCAGCGTATCCTTCCGAACCAGCGAGCTGACACCGCCCCTCGCTTTTGCCTCAGAAGAATTGGAAAACTACTTCGACCCCTTCCTCACGCTGCCGACAGCGGAGAGGCGTGCCGTGGCCTGGCAGATGGCCCATACCCTGCCTATTGCCGCGCGCCGCACCATCAGCCTCGGGGACGATCTGGAAAAAGTGCTATCCGGCTTCCACTCCACCACCGACTCCGGCTACTATCCCGGCGGCGCTTATTATGAAGTGGAGGACGCCAACTACCGGGACACGCTGATTCTGACGGACGAAACGGAACAAACCGTCACCGGCCTGCTGACCGGCCGCACCGACCTGATGGACATTCAGACGGGAAAAACGCCGCTTGCTGACGCGGAAGCGTTTCTCAGCCGCGAACCCACCCTGCGCATGGAAATGGACGAAACCCTGGCGGAGCTTTACTGCGTTTGCCCCGGCACCGCTTCCGTTTATCAGCTGGAAGCCGCGGACGGGAAACATATCGTGTTCACCCTGTACGCCGATACGGACGGAACGGTACAATTTATCAAGCTCGCCCAGGAATAATATCGAATTTCAGAGAGGAAAACCATGAGTTCAACCGCCGCGAAAAAACAAAAACAACTGTCCGCCCCCGCCACCACAAGCCGGGGCGCGGTTTTGTATATCGCCTTGGGCATCTTCCTGCTCAGCGTGGGCACCGCCTGGCTGCTGCCCTTTTTTGGCGTTCAGGAAGGATATGTGATCAACCAGCTCTTTCTGCTGCTGCTGGGGCTGTGCGGACCGCTGTGCCCCGCCATGGTGCTTCTGTGCTTCTGGGCAGGGGCCAGCCTGCTGATTGCCAGCCGCCACCGGGTGTCGGCGCGGAATTTCTTCCTGACGCTGGGGCTGTACCTGCTGGCGCTGGCAGCCCATACCCTCATCGCCCGGGTGCCGGGCAGCATGGGCTCCGCGCCTTATCTGGACTTCATGCGCCGTCAGGCGGAGGCATTGTCCTCAACCGGCCAGAGCGATTTCAACACCTGCCTGAACCTGGCCTATGCCCAGCGCTCCACCGGCGCGGGCGGACTGATCGGCATGGCAATCGCCTACCCGCTGGCCCACCTGCTGACCCGGATCGGCGCGGAGATTCTGGTGTTCGCGCTGATGCTGGTGCTGCTGTGCACCCTGCTGCGGCTGCATCCCGGCAAATGGTTCCGGTCTATGTCCTCTGCCGGGGAAAAGCGGCGCGCCGCCCGGGAACAGGAGCAGCAGCCGCCCGTGCCCGGGTACGGCCAGCCCGCGAACGCGGCTTCGGATGCGGATATGCCTCCCGCTTACTATCACCCCGCGCCCATGTACGCGCCGCAGCCCGCTTATCCGCCCCAGAAGGACGAGCAGGGTTTTTATCCGGTGCAGCCGGATCTGTATGAAGAACGCTTTCCCGAAGCGCAGGAAGCAAAACCCTCCATCCCGGAACCTGACTGGCGAAAGGAAACGCCTGCCGCGCCCGAGCCCGTTGCGCAAACTGAAGAGCAGCCCGCGGCTGCCGCTGAAAAGCCCGGCATGTTCGGCAGCCTGCTGAACCGGCTCAAGAACGCAAAGCCGGAGAAAAAAGCCGCCGACCCACCGGCAGCGGTTCAGCCCGCTCCGGCCGGGAAGCCGGCTGATGACGACGAGGAGGACGTTCCTCCCCTCCGGCCCCAGCCCAAGCCCGCGCCCCGGACTGCGCCCCGTTCCACCCAGGCGTTGGATGACGACGACGATCT
>CADBCX010000228.1 GCA_902793245.1 uncultured Eubacteriales bacterium
CCCAACGGGCCGCACCCTCAGCCTGGAACGCCGGAAGAAGATCGCTGAATTGGCCTCCCAGTACGGCGTGGTGGTGGCGGAGGACGACCCCTACCGCGACCTGCGCTATGCCGGAACGGAGCTTCCCTCCATCAAGTCCTTCGACACCGAGGGCTGGGTGGCCTTCATGGGCAGCTTTTCCAAGGTCATTTCCCCCGGCCTGCGCGTGGGCTTCCTGGCGGCGGACAAGGCACTGCTGCGCAAGTGCACCATCGGCAAGCAGAGCAGCGACGTGCACACCGCCAACCTGAACCAGGCCATCGTGGACGCCTACCTGCGCCGGGGCCTGCTGGCGCCCCACGTGCAGGAAATCTGCCAGAGCTACGCTGTGCAGATGAACACCATGCTGGGGCTGCTGGCCAAGTGCGGGGGGGTGGCCCGATATACCACGCCCCAGGGCGGCCTGTTCATCTTCGCCGAGCTGAACGAGGGCATGGACGCCACCAAGCTGCTGACAAAATGCGTGGACAAGGGCGTGGCTTACGTCCCCGGCACCCACTTCTATCCCGGCGGCGGACACCTGAACACCTTCCGCCTCAACTTCTCCATGTGCTCCGTGGAGCAGATCGAGAAGGGGATGGAGAAACTCAATGACGTGTTCACAGCAAACAAGTAATTGCTTTCGCTGCTGTTCATAAACCAACCAACACTGTCATCCTGAGCGAAGTGGAGCGAGAGCGGAACGGAGTCGAAGGATCTCTAAAACAATTTTCTCTCTAACGATCAGATCCTTCGACTTCGCTTCGCCTCTGGCTCCGCTTCGCTCAGGATGACAATGACAGTTGCTTTAGAAACAGATAATAAATATAAGCCGCAGAAAAAAATAATCATGCAAACATTTGATCAATGATATTATATGGAGGAAATTAACATGCAAAACGTACTCGACACCCTCCGCGAACGCGGATTCCTGGCCCAGATCACCTTTGAGGACGAGCTGTACAAGCAGCTGGAAAAAGAACCCACCGTCTTTTACGTGGGCTTTGACCCCACCGCCACGTCCCTGCATTTTGGGCACTTCATCCCGATCATCGCCATGGCGCACATGCAGCGGGCGGGCCACATCCCGATTGCCCTGGTTGGCGGCGGCACGGCCATGATCGGCGACCCCAGCGGCAAGACCGACATGCGCAAAATGATGACCGTGGAAACCATCGACCATAACGTGTCCTGCATCAAGAAGCAGATGGAGCGGTTCATCGAGTTCGGCGAGGGCAAGGCCCACATCGTCAACAACGCCGACTGGCTGCGCTCCCTGGGCTACATGGACTTCCTGCGGGACGTGGGCGCGCTGTTCTCGGTCAATAAGATGCTCACCGCCGAATGCTACAAGCAGCGCCTGGAAAAGGGCCTGACCTTCCTGGAATTCAACTACATGCTCATGCAGAGCTATGACTTCCTGCAGCTCTTCAAGAAGTACAACTGCCGCCTGCAAATGGGCGGCGACGACCAGTGGAGCAACATGCTGGCGGGCGCCGACCTGATCCGCCGCAAGGAGCGGGAAGCCGCCTTCGCCTGCACCTTCAAGCTGCTCATGAACCATGAGGGCAAGAAGATGGGCAAGACGGAAAAGGGCGCGCTGTGGCTGGACGCCAACCTCTGCACCCCCTACGACTTCTACCAGTACTGGCGCAACGTGGACGACGCCGACGTGGAAAAGTGCCTGAGCCTGCTGACCTTCCTGCCCATGGACGAGGTGAAACGCCTCTCCGCCCTGGAAGGCAGCGCCATCAACGAGGCCAAGAAAGTGCTGGCCTTTGAATGCACCAAGCTGGTGCACGGCGAGGAAGAAGCCCAGAAAGCCCAGCTGGCCGCGGCGGCCCTGTTCGCCGGCGGCGCGGCGGCGGACGTGCCCACCTACGAATGGACGAAGGCCCAGATGGAGCAGGACGCCCGCCTGACGACGCTGCTCAACCTCTGCGGCCTGTGCTCCTCCAACGGCGACGCCCGTAAGCAGATTCAGCAGAACGCCGTGGTGATGAACGACAGCAAGGTGACCGACGTGAACCTGACCCTCACCGCCGACCAGTTCCCCGCCGACGGCATCCTGCTGCGCAAGGGGAAGAAGAATTACTGCCGCGTGGTGCTGAAGTAAAATCTTCTGTGGGGAATCGCCCCAAAAGCCTTCCCCTCAAGGGGAAGGCTTTTGGCTGGTTCCCGCTTGTATGATCGAGAGGCATCATATGGCTCTTGATCGCAGGTCAAAGAGACCGTCCCTTTACGGCTTTCTCGGAAGGAGGTGCGGGGGAAACCGCTCTTAGCCTTCCCCTTGAGGGGAAGGTGGCGCGAAGCGCCGGATGAGGTGTTATCCAAAGAGCGGTTTCCCCCGCAAAAAAACATGCCCGGTGATTACAAAACGTTAAAGCAGTCGGCCCACGATGAATTTATCGTGAACAAGAGCCGCTTCATCGGCTACGCCTGCCCCTGCCAGACGGAGGAGGAAGCGCTGGCGTTCCTCAAGTCCATCCGGGAAAAGCACCGGGACGCGACGCACAACTGCTACGCCTACGTGATCGGGGAGAACGCGGGCATCATGCGCTACAACGACGACGGTGAGCCGGGCGGCACGGCGGGCATGCCCATGATGGAAGTGCTGAAAGCCCGGGGCGTGGTGAACTGCTGCGTGGTGGTGACCCGATACTTTGGCGGCATCCTGCTGGGCGCGGGCGGGCTGGTGCGGGCGTACACCAAGGGCTGCGCCATCGCCCTGGACGCGGCCCAGGTGGTGCGGATGCAATTATCCCAGCGCATCCTTTTGGACGTGCCTTATCCCCTGTGGGACAAGGTGAGCTACGCCATGAAATCGCTGCCGCTGCTCATCGAGGACACCTCCTTCGGCGCGTCCGTGGAGGCGACCGTTTTGATCCGGGTCAATGACCTGGAAGAAGTAACAGCCAAGCTCACCGCCCTGACCGACGCCAAGGCGGAATGGCTGGAGCTGGACGAACTGCATTACCCCTGGCCTGAAGAATAATCAGCACACAGTTGGAGATAAAACCAATAAAAATGATAATCCCCCCTTTACGGCTTTCTCGGAAGGGGGTGTGGGGGAAACATCTCTTTGGCCGCCAAAGAGAGGTTTCCCCCACAGGAGGGATAGAACATGGTACGATTTGCCTTGCCCCAGGACGCGGAGGCGATCAACGTCCTGCGGAAAGAAGTGAACGACCTGCACGTGGCGGGCCGTCCGAATCACTTTAAGGCCGGATTTGGAAAAGAACTGCAAGACCATGTATACATGTACCTGGCGGGCGGCTTCGGCTACGCCGCCGTAGATGAAGTGGATGGAGAAATCATCGGCATGGTGATGGTGGATTATATCGACCGCCCGGAGAGTCCCTACCGCTACGCCGAGCGCTTCGCTCATGTCGCGGAAATCTGCGTGGACGAAAAGCACCGCCGCCAGGGTGTGGGCAAGCGGCTGCTGGACTTCGTGAAAGCCGACGCCAAGGCGAAGGGCTTTTCCCGCATCGAGCTGGACGTGTGGGCGTTCAATGATGCCCTGGCCTTTTATGAGGCAGAGGGCTACACCGTTTTCCGCCGGTTCCTGGAACTGCCTTTGAATGAATAATCAAACAGACATTCCATGATTGCGTGATTTTGCCACAAAATTATTGATTTTGCTTGTTTTTCCCGGCGCTTTCCATTATAATAGTACGGATGCATTCTCTGCCAAAATATGGGGCAGTAACAAATGAGGGGATTTTTTCAGCATGTCAGAAAAAGCCAAGAATGGCCTGAAATCCAGGCATTTCAGCTTATCCGCGCGGCATATGAACCTGTTCATGGCCTTTATCACGCTGGTGATTTCGGTGCTGCTGCTGTTCGCCACCTACCGGGCGAACGGCGAATACGGCCACATGCGCGAGCACACCGACCAGTACATACAGTGGCAGAAGGAGGCCCACGGCCTGCAGGACGGCTCCGATTACCTGACGGAGGCGGTGCGCTGCTTTACCGAAACGGGCAAGCGGGAATACCTGGACGACTATTTTACGGAAGCCCTCGTCACCCGCCGCCGCGACCAGGCGGTGGAAACCATGCGGGAGCTGCTGGGGGATTCCCATGCGGTGAAGGCGCTGGAGGAAGCCCTGAGCGAATCCGTGGCGCTGATGGAACGGGAATACTACGCCATGCGCCTGACCGTTGAGGCCTACGGAGATAACCTTGCGGAGTATCCAGAAGCCATCCAGGCGGTGGCGTTGAGCGAGGAAGACGCCGCGCTGCCAGCCGAGGGCAAGGAAGCGCTGGCCCGGGCCATGGTGTTTGACGACATTTACCATGGGAAAAAGCAGAACATCTTAGATAATATGAACAAGTG
>CADBCX010000229.1 GCA_902793245.1 uncultured Eubacteriales bacterium
CGCACACCCGCTTCCCCGGTTCCCGCGGGCTGGCAGGGCGAGCACTTCCCCACTCTGCTGCCGCCAGGGTTTGAGCTGCTTTCCGTCACCCGGGAGGACGATTGCTGCACCGCCGCGTATACCCGCTACGGGCAAACGCTGACCTTCACGGAGTACGATCACGCCCGCCTCATCGAAGCGCCGAAGAACGCGGATTACGAGTACATTCAGGTAAACGGCATCGTCGTTCTGCAAGCGCGGACGGATAACGGCGTCACGCTTACCTGGGAGATGGACGACCACACCCTGTCCTTGTTCACGCCCCAGGGCGACGGCATCGACATCGCGGAAAGCGTCAAAAAAATTTCGGAACCATGAAACAAAACGCTCCTTTCCATGGTCACTATGGATGAACCCCAGACCATGGAAAGGAGTGTTTCTTTATGAAACGAATCGTGTGTGTTGTATTCAGTTTACTGCTGATAACTTCCTGCCTGCCCGCATTCGCCGGAGCGGAAGGCGCGGCTTTCCGTTCGCCGCAGGGAATTCCCGACGAGGTGTTGGAATTCTTTTCTGACCGTTCCTTTGACGGCTACACCATTGGCTTGCAAGGCTATACGGAAACCGCCCGCGCGGGGTACGGCTATATTTTTGTCCTCGCGCAGAAGGACGGACATAACGTGCTCTACGGTTTCCGCAGCAGCGGACAGCAGAGCTTCCGCCATTTCCTCACCACCGACAGCGCCGTTCCCCAGGGCCAGGGTGTTTTTCGGCTGCAAAACATCGGCGGACAAGGGATCGAAACCTACCCGTCCGCAGAATCCGCCGTTGCAACCGGGCATTACACCCTCTCCGACGCGGCCATCGCCATTCATTTTCAGGTTCCCGACAATGAAGAATACGACAACTGGACGCTGTTCGCCGACTGCGACGACAGCGGCCAATGGCGCGTGCGCTGGATCTTTGCCAATGGCTTCGGCACGAAATACAGCGAAGCGCGGCTGACGGATTCCGGCCTGACCACCTATTTTGAGCTGGTTCCCCAGGGCAGCGCGCAGGGCGTGGTGGAAACCAGCCTGCGGCATTTCAGCTGGGACGCCTTCCCCAAGTCCCTCCAGGAAGCAAGGGATAAGCTGACCAACCCGCCGTCCATTCCCTCGGGCGAACTGAAAGCCCAGCGCGTCAGGTTCACCGGCGGGCAGAAATACGAGGTGTATACCGGCCCCGGCCCGGAATACCTGCGGGCGGGAAACGGAAAAGCCGCTGTGTCCACCAACGACTGGATTCAGGTGTTCGGTTCGGAAAACGGCTATCTCCTGATTCAGTATGACATTTCCGCCACCCAGAACCGCTTCGGCTATATCCCGGAATCCGCCCTGCCCGGCGGAACCAGCGTCGACCCGCTGCCCTTCTGCTATGAAGACGCGACCGTTCTCGCCAGCACCATCCTGACCGACGACCCGCTGAACAGCCGTGCGGCGCTCTGTACGCTGTCCGGCGGCGAGCGCGTGAAGTGGCTGGCGGCCATGGGCAATTGGGTATATGTGGAGGCGGATTCCTCCGGCCAGCCCGTCCGGGGTTTTGTCCGTGCGAATGCGGTCAGCCGAGTCCTTCGCGGCATCTTCACCGCCGATTATCGGAACGCGGTCTATTCCGCCCAGGCCACAGTGGAAGTCGTCTATGAGCATCCAATGACTGCAAATATTGCCGTGACCGTGACCGGCCCCGCATCCTGGAAGAACAGCAGTGCGGACCGGGTGACCGGGTATCAGGTGTACGCCAACAATCTGCCGGTAGATGAAGTGTCCCATGCGGTAGGCTATCTCAGCCAGAGCGAAATTTTCGCCCTTTCCACCGTTCTTCCCGCAGGCGCCGCGGTGCTGGGCCTGTGCCCCATCCATGCCCAAACTGGGTTGAACGCCGCGGAGACCATCACGGTTGTTTTGCGGGAACAGTGAAAAAACAGGCGCGGAGCAGCATTTGTTCCGCGCCTGCTTGATCGTTTAGATGTTATGTGTTATCCCGCTCCCGCAGCTTGCCGCCCAGCTCGAAGTGCATTTTATCCTCGTGATAGCCCGCCACGCGGAACTGGTTTTCGCTGACGGCGGTGTGGAGCATGATGGTCTGGTCGGGCCGGACTTCGGCGGACAGGTTCACCAGCAGCGTTTCCAGGCAGTACTTGCGCATCACGTCCACGCCCAGGGCGTCGCAGGCCCAGTCGGCGTAGCGGGTGTTGTTCACGTGCTGGTTCACGTCCAGGTCAAAGTACATGGGCACCCGGCGCATCACGTTTTCCTCGCCGTTCACCATGTCCACCGTGGCGGGCAGGCCCATGGGCAGGGGCAGGTCGGCGTTTTCCGGCAGCAGCCGCGCCACGTCGCCGGGGGGCAGCATATGCCGGTCGTTGATATCCATCAGCACCCACAGCGTGGCCGCGTAGCCCAGGGATTCGCCGCGCTCGTCCCGGAAGAAATAATAGCGGGGAAAGAACCAGCGGCGGTTGACCGTGGGAAAGGTTTCGGCGGTGATCCGGTCGCCGATCTTGGGGTATCTGTCCATGTGGATTTCACAGCGGGTCAGCACCCACACCACGTTCTTTTCGATCAGCGCGTTACGCCCGCAGCCCAAAAGCTCCGAGTGCATTCCCGCCAGCTCCTGCATGGTCTGCATGATGGCGCTAGGCCGCCACTGGCCCATGAAGTCGCAGTCGCAGGTGCGCAGGATGAATTCCTGCTGATAGGTTTTATACATAATACGGTCCTCCATTGTTGCTCGCCATTGCTGGTAAGAAATATCACGTACCCCCCTATGGCTTTCTCGGAAGGGGGTGTGGGGGAAACCGCTCTTTGGCCCACAAAGAGCGGTTTCCCCCACAAAAACTAATCGTTTTCCCGCCGCTTGAGCCACACCATCAGCACGGCCACGTCGGCGGGGTTCACGCCGGGAATGCGGCTGGCCTGGCCCAGGGACACGGGCTGATGGGCCTGCAATTTCTCCCGGGCTTCCAGGCGCAGGGCGTCGATGGCGTGATAATCCGTCCCAGCGGGAATCTTCGTTTCTTCCATGGCCCGGGCTTGGCGAATCTGCGCCATCTCTTTTTGGAGATAGCCTTCGTACTTAATTTGAATTTCCGCCTGCTCCCGGGCGCCTTCGCAGTAATCCCAGCCCGCGGGCAGGGTGAGCTTCGCTTCGGGATGGCGGAGTTCCTTCGCCTTGCCTTCATCGTTCAGGCGCTTGATCAGTTCTTCCGTTTCCCGCTGCTTCCGTTCCGTGCGCCGCAGACGTTCGTCGGAAATCAGGCCCAGGTCCCGCGCCCGGAAGGTGAGCCGCAGGTCGGCATTATCCTGCCGCAGGAACAGGCGGTGCTCGGCCCGGCTGGTCATCATGCGGTAGGGCTCGTCGGTGCCTTTGGTGGTCAGGTCGTCGGCCAGCACGCCGATGTACGCCTGGTCGCGGGTCAGCAGGAAGGGTTCTTTTTCCTGGCAGTACAGCCCCGCGTTGATAGCGGCGTAAATGCCCTGGGCCGCCGCTTCCTCGTAGCCCGAGGTGCCGTTGATCTGCCCGGCCAGATAAAGCCCCGGAATATGCCTTGCCCCCAGGTGCGGGGTCAGGGCCAGCGGGTCGATGCAATCATATTCGATGGCGTAGGCAAGCCGGGTCAGGACGCAATGCTCCAGGCCCGGAATGGTGCGGTACATGGCCCACTGCACGTCCTCCGGCATGGAGGAGCTCATGCCCTGCACGTACCATTCGGGATAGCCGTCCCCCTCCGGCTCCAGGAAAATCTGGTGCCTGTCCTTGTCGGCGAAGCGCACGATCTTGGTTTCAATGGAGGGGCAGTAGCGCGCCCCGGTGCCGTTGATCTGGCCCGTGAACATGGGGGCGCGGTGGAGGTTCTTCCGGATGATCTCATGGGTGCGCTCGTTCGTCCAGGTCAGGTAGCAGTTGATTTTGTTGGTGGGCGGCGTGTCCGTCAGGAAGGAGAAGGGCGTCACCGGCTCGTCGCCGGGCTGCACGTCCATCTTGTCAAAGTCGATGCTGTTCTCCGCCACCCGGGCCGGGGTGCCGGTCTTGAACCGGCGGATGGAAAAGCCCAGGTCGGACAGGGATTGGCTCAAATAATTCGCGGGCATCAGGCCCTGGGGCCCCGCGTCCCACTCCGCCTCGCCGATAATGATGCGGCTTTTCAGGTACACGCCCGTGCACACCACCACTGCCCGGCAGGGAATCACATCGCCGGTGAGGGTTTTGACGCCGGACACTTTTCCATTTTGCGTCAGGATTTCGGCGGCCTCCCCCTGCCGCAGGGTCAGGCGTTCCTGGTTGAACAGGGTTTTCAGCATCCGCAGGTGATA
>CADBCX010000230.1 GCA_902793245.1 uncultured Eubacteriales bacterium
TTGTGGGTTCTTCACGTTTTTTCTTGCACTTGTATTATACCATATTGGGTGCAAAAACGTTGGTTTTCTTATGTTTTTGGTGTTTCGGAGCGGACTCTATTTACAAGACTTCGTTTACCCTTCCTTATACGCAAGATTTTCTGTCACTGTTGGCAGTCGGTGTTTTTCTTCCTTTCACCGGACCGGTCTGCAGCCTTGCCTGGCTGTTCGCCAAGAATAAATGAAAAACAAACTTCCTATATAGAACCCCCAGGAGCAGGCGCAAGCCCGCTCCTGGGGGTGTTAGGGTATCCGATTTTTATTTGCCGCTCATCTGGCGTTCCTGCTGTTCGATCATACGCTTGACCATATAGCCGCCAATGTAGCCGGCCTGGCGGGAGGGCAGGTCGCCGTTATAGCCCTGCTTGAGGTTGATGCCCAGCTCGCTGGCGATTTCGTACTTCATGTTGTCCAGGGCGGCGCGGGCTTCGGGCACGTTGGCGCGGTTGGAGTTGCTGGAAGAAGAAGAGGAACCGTTATTGGAATTGAACATAGTTATTCACTCCTGTTTCATTTTTATTTAGGTTGTCGGCTGACGGGGAGGGCTGCTTGTCCAGACACTGCGCCTGGATCAATCAGCTTTTTCCCGTCAGCCGAAAGGGGGTTGGAAGCGGCGCTGGATCATGCGAGGGCATCCCGCTCCCCGGCGCGCTTCCTTTGACCGGACTGAAAGGGTCTCTGGGGAAAGGGGCGGCGTGCCGTAGCGGGGGACGAACGTCATCTGTCCACGGGGACATGGGAAAACCGCAGGAGGGAAACGTCGCCCATGCGCCGCAGCGGACGGATGACGTTCGCCCTCCAGCCTGTTTCCTCATGCTTTCATGCCGCCGGTGATTTCACTGGGAAATCACTTCCCCGCCATCTGCCGTTCCGCTTGTTCAATCAATCGCTTCACCATGTATCCGCCCACATAGCCGTTTTCGCGGCTGGAGAGGTCGCCGTTGTAGCCTTGCTTGAAGTTGATGCCCAGTTCCCGGGCGATTTCAAACTTCATGTTGTCCAGGGCGCCTTTGGCTTCGGGCACGTTGACCCGGCTGTTGGAGCTGCTGCCAGACTGATTCATTGCTTTTCACCTCCTTGTTTCAGAGTCGATGCTATTGTGACCTGTTTCGGAGGAAAATACGCTGGCATTTTGTTCAAAATCGACAGGGTTCGCAGAGCGGAATCCCTGCGATTTTTCAATTATTGATGCAACGAATATTGAGAAAGCTTTGGCGGCCCATCCTGTCAGCTGCCGCGGTCAGCCCGCTTTTTGCGTTCAATGCGGCGGATGCGGTTGATATGGCGCTCAAAATCGCCATTATCCATGAGCTGTGCCAGCACGTACTGCTCGAAAGCCGGAACAGTGCAGGAATAAAAGCCCACGGTGCGGGAAAACAATGGAATCAGGCGCTTCGGCAGCACCATGTAGCCCACGCGGATGGCGGGCGACACGGTGCGGGTGAAGGTGTTCAGGTAAATCACGTTTTCCTTTTTCGACTGGGAAAACACGGTTTCTTCCGGCTTACGCAGCAGGGAAAACTCCGATTCAAAGTCGTCCTCCACGATGAACCGATCGTTTTCCGCTGCCCAGTGGATGTATTCCCGCCGCTTGGAAGCGCTGGCGGTGACGCCGCTGGGGAAGCTGCGGTAAGGCGTAATGTGCAGCACCGAAGCGTCTGTCGCAGCCAGGGCGGCGGACTGAATGCCGTCGTGGGCCAGGGGAAGCAGGTCGCAGGTGACGCCTTTAGCGCGGTACACCTGCTCAATTTTCTCATAGGACGGGCTTTCGATAGCGTACACCCTGCCCCGGCCCAGCATTTCCACCACCAGGCCGTAGAGGTATTCCGCGCCGGAGCCGATCACGATCTGATCCGGGCCCACGTTCATGCCCCGATTGCGGGCCAGATAGCGGGCAATGGCTTGCCGCAGGGCGGCACAGCCGGTGTTGGGGGATTTGCTGAGCAGCGATTCCCCGTATTCGGTCATCACCCGGCGCATGGTGCGGGCCAGCACGGAGAAGGGAAAGCCGTTCTCCTGCTTTGGCGGGTACAGCGCCGGCGCGGTGGGGCGCTGCGGGGGCAGCGATACCTGGGCAAAACCGTCCAGCGGGCGGTAAATCACATAAAAACCGCTGCGGGGGCGGGCTTCGATATATCCCTCCTGGCAGAGCAGTTCATAGCTGTGTTCCACCGTGATTGCGCTCAGGCCCTCTTCCCGCGCGGTTTCCCGGCGTGATGGGATGCGCTCGCCATATGCCCAGGTTCCCTGGGTGATCTTTTCCCGGAGCGCTTCATACAATTGCAGGTAAGCAGGTTTTTTCTGTTTCATCTGGCCTTATGTTTTTCTCCTGTTCTGGCACTTTTATTATAGCCAATTTCAGTATATACTAAAGCTGCTTTCCGGTCAAGGATTAGTTCTAAGTTCTATGTTTTTAGTTCTAAGCCGCAGAGGCTGTTGAAGCAGAAGAACTTAGCGTTTTTTCCTTAGAACTTAGAACTTGGAACTTAGAACTGTAAACAGAGGAGATGAACCGAAATGAAGAAGCAGGATCAAAAGGTTCTCAACACGGTCATGGTCGGCGCGCTGGCGGCGATGGTGTATGTGGTCACGCTGTTCCGGTTTCCGCTGCTGGGCTCCAAGGTGCACTTTGCCAACGCGGTGTGCCTGCTGGCCGGGCTGCTGCTGGGGCCGGTGAACGGAGGAATCGCCGCGGGCCTGGGCTCGGCGCTGTACGACCTGACTTTGTATAATGAAGGGATTGTCAATCTGCTGATTACCTTCGTGAGCAAGTTTGCCATGGCCTGGGTGTGCGGCATGCTGGCGGGGAAAAAGGAAGAAAAGCGGTCCCTTCCCAGGATTCTGGCCGCCTGCGTGTGCGGCGCTCTGACCTATGTGGCTCTGTACATGCTGAAAACCGGGATCTACGGCCTGATTGCGGGAAACATCTGGGCCCCCATCGTGAGCAAATTCCCGGCTTCCATCATCAATGCCGGGGCAGCCGTGGTCGCCGCGCCGGTGTTCTACCACGCCCTTCGTCCCGCGCTGAAAGCCGCCGGCATCCTTTCCGGAGAAACATAAGCCGTTGAATCCGCTGTTTCCCGGGCCCTGCTCCTGTTTTGCCCATCACAGGAACAGGGCTATTTTTTTAAAATGATATTGCAATTTGGGATAAAACCATTATAATAGATACATAAATGGAAAAATGCGTAAGTGCTTCATGGATTGCGCATGGTGAAAAACCGGAAATACGAAAGGGGCTGAGGGTATGTTCACAAATATCGGGAAGAAAATCAAAATTGTGGCGGCAGTGATGTTCTATGTGCTGGTTGCTGTGTCTGTCATCGGCGGCTTTTTTCTGATCTTCAACTTCGGCAGTCTGCTCGGCACAGGGAACGCCATCCTGCTGGGAATTCTGATCATGCTTCTCGGCTGCCTGATCGCCTGGATCAGCTCGTTTATGCTGTATGGATACGGCGAACTGGTTGACAACTCCACCATCATCAAGGATATGCTGATGAGCGGAGCGCATTCGGAACGCCCCGAACAGAAAGCTTCCCCCTTCAGCGGCCTGGCAAAAGCCATAAGCAGCGTGCGCGCGCCGCGGCAGCCCCAGCCCCAGCCGGTTCCCGTGCAGCAGACCCAACCCCAGACCACTTACCAGCCGCCGCAGACGGCTCCCGCTTATGGCCAAACCCGTCAGTCCGCCGCCTACACGCAGCAGCCGAATCCTTATCAGCGGGCCGGTTCCACGCCCCCGTCCCAGCAACAGCCCGCCAGCCTGACCGGGAGATCGGGATGGTTGCAGCTGGACGCCCAGAACGTGCAATGCCCCAACTGCCATTATTCGCTGCCCGCCGAACAGGCCCGGCGCTACGGGTGCTGCCCCCAGTGCCGTATGCCGTTCAAACCTTGATGCCGATTCCCCGCACTGTCCGGAGCGTTTTCCGCTCCGGTATTTTTATACCCTTCTTCTAAAGTCTTAACAGCTACGTTTTGAAGGGTAACGAAGCAGGGGCCTGTGCGGCCCCTAAACCCTGCACCAGGGGACTTTGGACAGGGCTGCCGCCCGGCCTTCGCTGAAAGCAGTCCACTGGACTGCTTTCCTGGCGCTGCGGCCCCCCTGGACCCATTTAGCGGAATCTGCTTGACTTCATGAATCGGCTTGGTTCCCGTTGATACTTAAAGAAACGACCAGCTTGACGCCGTTGTGCTTCTGGCCCGGCGGCGTAGCCGCCAATCCGGATGCAAAGCATCCGGGAAAGCAAGGAAAAAGCGCTGGGGAAAAGAAAGCCT
>CADBCX010000231.1 GCA_902793245.1 uncultured Eubacteriales bacterium
CTGAAAATCTATTATGCCAAACCGCGGTGGAAGGGCGTCGTTTCCAGCGTGCCGATCCTCCTTGCCGAAGTGATCGCCCTGTCCAGCTTCTTTACCGGCGCGGTGTTTACCGTGGACGCGGCGGGCTATCACCGGGGGCCCTGGTATTTCCTGCTGCCGGCGTGTTCCTTCCTCTATATATTCCAGGCGTTCGTGCTCATCATCCGCAACAGGAAGCGGGTTTCTCCCTTTGAAATCGGCAGCCTGATGGGGTACAACACCATCCTGGCCATCGGCAACCTGGTGCGCATCCTGATGCCCCAGTACCTGATCATGAACACCTTCTGCCTGCTGGCCATCCTGGTGATTTATCTGTCTTTTGAAAACCCCGATCTGTATACCTCGGACCGGGGAAACGCCTTCAATATGCGCGCGTTTCAGGACAAGCTGAACGAAATGGCCCAGAAAAAGCCCTACCGCATCCTGGGCATGGTGCTGCGGGATTACAACGGCGAGCGCGGCATTTACGGCGGGATGCAGATGGATCAGGGCATCACGCTGATCAGCCAGTACCTGTTTAAACAGTATCCCGATTGCCTGGTGTTTTATCTGCGCAGCGGATGCTTCGCGCTGCTGGGGCCGGAAAACATGGACTGCGCCCCCATCCGCCAGGAAATTGAGGCGCGGTTTCAGAAGCCCTGGGAGGCCGACGACGCCGACCTGTACCTGACGCCCGCGTTCGTAGAAATTGGTTCAAAGAACGATGGAGAATCCGTTGACCGGGTGGTAAACACCCTGCTGATCGCCCTGGACGACGCGGGAAAAACCGACGAAAGCCGCGCGGCGCAGGAGCGCACGGACATTATTCAGGCCGTCGACCAGCAGATGGCGGTCAAGCGTTCCCTTGAAAACGCGCTGGAGCATGACGCGGTTGAGGTCTTTTTGCAGCCGCTGTTTGGCGTAAAAAGCCAGAAGATCATTGCGGCGGAGGCCCTGGCCCGCATCCGGGATGCGGAGGGCAGGCTGATTCCGCCCAACCTGTTCATCCCCATCGCCGAAAAGAACGGCCATATCAACCTGCTGGGCGAGCAGGTGTTCCGCAAAACCTGCCGCTTCATCCGCGACCATGTGCTGGACGACCTGGGGCTGGCCTGGGTAAACGTGAACCTCTCCCCCATCCAGTGCATGCGCAGCGACCTGCCCCAGCGCTTTTCCGATATCCTCAGGGAATACGGCGTGCCGGCGGAAATGATTCACCTGGAAATCACCGAGCAGTCCATGATCGACTATTCCCTGCTGAAAAAGCAATTGATGAACCTCCGCAAGGACGGCTTCCAGTTCGCCCTGGACGATTACGGCAGCGGATATTCCAACCTGACGCGGGTGAAGCATTATCCCTTTATCAACATCAAGCTGGACATGGAAGTGGTGTGGGACTACTGCCGCGAGCGGGATTTCCTGCTGCCCTCCCTGGTGCAGACCTTCAAGCAGATGGACGTGACCATCACCGCCGAGGGCATCGAAACAAAGGAAATGGCCGAAGCCATGGCCGCCATCGGATGCGACTACCTGCAAGGATACTACTACTCAAAGCCCATTCCCATGGAGGAATTCTTAAAAGCATACAGTAAAAGATAAGGAGGAATGTCTTATGCAATACGGTTTTTTTGACAACGCCAAGCGGGAATACGTGATCACCGACCCGCGCACGCCCATGCCCTGGGCCAACTACCTGGGCAGCCCGGCATACGGCGCCATCGTGACCCAGAACGCGGGGGGCTACAGCTTCGTCAAGTCCGGGGCGGCGGGCCGCATCCTGCGCTACATGTTCAACCAGTTCGACGAGCCGGGCCGCTATATCTATCTGCGGGACCAGGCCACCGGCGATTTCTGGTCCGCCTCCTGGCGGCCCGTGGAAAAGGACCTGAAAGAGTTTGACACCGTCACCCGCCACGGCACCAGCTACACCGAGATCGAAAGCGAATACAATGGCATCGCCTCCAAAGCGCTCTACTATGTGCCCCTGGACGCCACCCATGAAGTGTGGCGGCTGACCGTTACCAACACCGGCGACGCGCCCCGGAAGATCGCCGTGTTCGGCTACTGCGAGTTCACCACCGACAGCTTCTACACCCAGGACCTGGTGAACATGCAGTACACCCAGTTCATCACCGTCACCGAGTTCCACAAGGATCATATCCTGGAGCGTATCAACCAGTTCTGCCATGTGAATCCCGACGGCAGCAACGGCAGCGAGCGCTTCTTCGGCCTGGCTGGCGCGCCCGTGGAAAGCTACACCGGCCGCCGCGACCGCTTCCTGGGCGTCCACCGGTTCAACACCCCCCAGGGCGTGATGGACGGAAAATTGGACGACAGCCTGAACTTCAACGGCAACCCCTGCGGCGCGCTGCAAACCACCCTGGAACTCCAGCCCGGCGAGAGCCGCACCGTGGCCTTCCTCCTGGGCCAGAAAACCGAAACGGAAGCCGAAGCGCTGGTGAAGCGTTATAAGGACACCGCCTACACCGTGGACGCCGAGCTGCGCACCCTCATCGACTACTGGCACGGCAAGCTGCGCAACCTCACCATCCACACCCCCGACGACAACCTGAATACCATGGTGAACACCTGGAACGCCTTCCAGTGCTTCACCACCTTCGTGTGGAGCCGCGCCGCCAGCCTGATTTACTGCGGCGAACGCAATGGCTACGGCTACCGCGACACCGTGCAGGATATCCAGGGCATCATCCACCTGGACCCCGAAATGGCGAAGGACCGCATCCGCTTCATGCTCTCCGCCCAGGTGCACCACGGCGCGGGCCTGCCCCTGGTGAAATACACCCACAACCCCGGCCATGAGGACACCCCCGAGCAGGAAAGCTACGTCAAGTCCACCGGCCATCCCGCTTACCGCGCCGACGACGCCATGTGGCTGTTCCCCACGGTGTACAAGTACATCGCCGAGACCGGGGACAAGGACTTCCTGAACGAAGTCATCCCCTTCGCGGACTACGACGAGGGCACCGTGATCGAGCATTTGAAGCGGGCCATCGACTTTACCATGAGGCATTTGGGCGCGCATGGGATGCCCGCCGGCCTGCACGCCGACTGGAACGACTGCCTGAAATTGGGCGCTCAGGGCGAAAGCAGCTTCGTGGCTTTCCAGTTCTATATGGCTCTGCGGCAATTGGACGAGCTGCTGCCCGACACCGCCGAGCACAAGGAATACAAAGCATGGCTGAAAGAAACCCGGGAGAACCAGCTGAAACTGATCAACGAACACTTCTGGGAGGACGACCGCTTCCGCCGGGGCTACACCCAGGACGGCGCGGTGATCGGCTCCAAGCATGACCCCGAGGCCGCCATGTGGCTGAACCCCCAGAGCTGGTGCGTCATCTCCGAGGCCGCCACGAAGGAGCAGGCCGAAAAGAGCATGGAGACTGTGTATCAGCAGCTCAACACCCCCAACGGCATCGAGCTGATGGCCCCCTGCTACCGCCAGCACGCCTTCGACGGCGCGGCCATGCTGCTCTTCAACCCCACCACCAAGGAAAACGGCGGCATCTTCTGCCAGGCCCAGGGCTGGGCCATCCTGGCCGAAGCGCTGCTGGGCCACGGCGACCGCGCTTTCACCTACTTTAAGGAGTCCTGCCCCGCCGCCTACAACGACCGGGCCGAAGTCCGCGAGGTGGAGCCCTACGTGCATTCCCAGTTCATCGAGGGCCACGAGACGCCCCAGCCCGGCCGCGCTCACGTGCACTGGCTCACCGGAACCGCCTCCACCGTCATGGTGGGCATGGTGGAGGGCATTCTGGGCTTGCGGCCCACGCCCGACGGCCTGCGGATTTCTCCCGCCATCCCCGCTGCCTGGGACGGCTTCACCATGGAAAAGACCTTCCGGGGCAAGCGCATCCACATCAAAGTGGACAACGCGGCGCATCACCAGGGCGGCGAATCCAAGACCCTGCTGAACGGCCAGGAAATCCCCGGCGGCCTGCTGACGGATGCGCTGCTCAAGGACGGCGACCAGATCACTGTGGTGATGTAACAGAAATAGAATACGGCTGTCGGAACAAGCGCTCCGGCAGCCGCTTTATTGATTGCAATTGGATAGTTGCGGGTTTATAGGAAAGCGACGAAGCCATAAGCCATCCCCTTGAGGGGAAGGTGGCGCGCCAGCGCCGGATGAGGTGTTCTTGCTGGCGTTTAGACAAGCTGCTTTGAAGCCCGCGGGGAACCACCTCATCAGTCAGGCGCGAATGAACTTGGCCACATTTCCCATGTTGATTCCGCGCCTGA
>CADBCX010000232.1 GCA_902793245.1 uncultured Eubacteriales bacterium
AGAATGTCTTCCTGTGGCCTGGCCGTTCATGGGTCAGACCCTCCGGTCTGTCGGATTCAAGGTGGTCTTCCGCAAGAAGGACCGCACATATGAGGAATTCAGGGCTGCCTACAGGAATTCTCTGACCGGCATCATCCTGATGTACCGGCGGCAGACGCTGAATAAGCTGACGGTGATTGCCGCGTCCTTCGCCGCAGTAGCAGTCGAATGCGTTGCCATCGAATGGCTCATCGCCGCGGCCAATGGCATGAGCGGTGTGTTTATCTGGTCGCCCTTTGTGCTGGCGCCCTGCATTTTCATTTCTCTGGCCCTGTTTTTTGTCAACTATAACCGGGCCGTGCGGGAAGAAGTGCGGCGCTGGGTGCATTTTTGATGTTGGAGTTCTAAGTTTAAAGTTCTAAGTTCAAAGCCTGAATCTGCCGTTCTGGTGATAATGACCTGTTTGACTTAGAACTTGGAACTAAGAACTTGGAACTGATTTCCACATATTATGTTATCAATGTACTTGTGATTGAAGGAAGGATGTGCTTTATGGAAAAGTATCGCGTGGGCATTATCGGCGCTACCGGCATGGTAGGCCAACGGTTCGTATCCCTGCTGGAAAATCATCCCTGGTTTGAAATCACCGCCCTGGCCGCCAGCGGGCGCAGCGCGGGCAAACCCTATGCCGAGGCGGTGGAAGGCCGCTGGGCTTTCTCCTGGCCGATTCCGGAAAAGGCGGCGAAGCTGCCCGTGATGGACGCGGCGGAAGTGGAAAAGGTCGCGGAAAAGTGCGACTTCGTGTTCTGCGCAGTGGCCATGGACAAAGCGGCGACCCGCGCCTTGGAAGAAGCCTATGCCAAAACGGAAACACCCGTGGTCAGCAACAACAGCGCCTGCCGGCTGCTGCCCGACGTGCCCATGCTGATTCCCGAAATCAACGCGGAGCACGCGGAAATCATCGCCGCCCAGCGCAAGCGCCTGGGGACTCAGCGCGGCTTCATCGCCGTGAAGCCCAACTGCTCCATCCAGAGCTATGTGCCCGCCCTGACGCCCCTGCGCGACTTCGGCCTCAAGGCCGTTTCCGTGTGTACCTACCAGGCCATCAGCGGCGCGGGCAAGACCTTTGCGCGCTGGCCGGAGATCCTGGACAACGTGATTCCCTACATCGGCGGCGAGGAAGAAAAGAGCGAGAAAGAGCCCCTCAAAATCTGGGGCCATCTGAACGCCGACAAGACCGAAATCGTCATGGCGGAAAAGCCCGTGATCGGCGCGCAATGCCTGCGCGTGCCCGTAGCGGACGGCCACATGGCGGCGGTGAGCGTGTCCTTTGACCGAAAGCCCACCATGGACGAAATGCTGGAACGCTGGGCCTCCTGGCGTACCGTGGCCCAGGAATTGGAACTGCCCAGCGCGCCCGCGCCCTTCCTCAAATACATGCAGGAGCCCGACCGGCCCCAGACCCGGCTGGACCGCGACTTCGAGCGCGGCATGGGCGTGACCATCGGCCGCCTGCGTCCCGACCCCATCTTCGACTACCGTTTCGTCTGCCTGTCCCACAACACCCTGCGCGGCGCTGCCGGCGGCGGCGTGCTGTCCGCGGAGCTGCTCTGCGCCAAGGGATATATCACCCGAAAGGAGTAAACCATGTCCAAACCGCTGTTTACCGGCTGCGCCACCGCTTTGATCACGCCGATCAAAGACGGCCAGACAGATACGCCCGCGCTGGAAAGGCTGCTGGATTTTCAGCTGAATAACGGGATCGACGCCATCGTCGCCTGCGGCACCACCGGTGAACCCGCCGCCATGACCGCGGAGCAATGGGAAAACACCCTTTCCCTGATTATCAGGCATGTGCATGGCAGAGTGCCGGTGATCGCGGGAACCGGCGGCAACTGCACCGCTGATGTCATTCGCAAGGCAAACCGGGCGAAGGAGCTTGGCGCGGACGCGCAGCTGTGCGTGACGCCCTATTACAACAAGACCACCCAGGCCGGCCTGATCGCCCATTACCGGGCCATCGCCCGGAACAGCGCCCTGCCCGTGATCGTGTACAACGTGCCCTCCCGCACGGGCCTGAACATGCTGCCCGCGACGCTGGCCGTGATCGCAAAGGAAGAAAACGTCATCGCCATGAAGGAAGCCTCCGGCAACATGACCCAGATCATGGACATGATCCGGCTGTGCGGAGATGACATCGCGTTCTATTCCGGCTCCGACGAAATCACCGCGCCCGTAAGGGCCGTCGGCGGCGCTGGCACCATCTCCGTGCTGTCCAACATCGCCCCGGCGGTGATGCGGGACATGACCCACGGCTCCATCGAACAGGCGGTTAAGCTGAACCTTCAATACCTACCCCTCATCAACGCCCTGTTCTCCGAAGTGAACCCCATCCCGGTGAAAGCCGCGGCGGCGATGATGGGCCTGTGCGAAAACGAGCTGTGGCTCCCGCTGGTGCCCATGAGCGAACAGAATAAACAAAAGCTCAAAGAAGAAATGCAGAAGGTTGGTTTGATATGCTGAAAATACTGTTGTCCGGCGCTTGCGGGCGGATGGGCCGCCAGGTGGCGAATCTGGCTGAGGATGAGCAGGCGGTGATTGCCTGCGGCGTGGATGTGCATGTGGAGCAGTGGAGCGATTTCCCGGTGTATCCGTCCTTCTCTCTGGTTCAGGAAGAAGCGGATGTGATCGTGGATTTTTCCAGGCCGGAAAGCCTGTCCGCTTTGCTGGACTACGCCAAAGTCCATCATCTGCCCGTGGTGCTGGCTTCTACCGGATACAATGAAGAAGACCTGGCCGCGATCCGTGCGGCGGCGAAGGAAATCCCCATTTTCCGCAGCGCCAACCTGAGCCTGGGCGTGTATGTGCTCAAGACCCTGGCCCACCAGGCCGCGCAGCTGCTCCCGGGCTTTGACATCGAGATCATCGAAAAGCATCACAACCAGAAGATCGACGCGCCCAGCGGCACCGCGCTGATGCTCTACGATGCCGTGAGCAATCCCGACACCGTGCCGGTCTTTGGCCGCAACGGGCGCACCCAGAAGCGGGAAAAGCAGGAAATCGGCCTGCACGCCATCCGCGGCGGCACAGTTCCCGGCGAACACGAGGTGGGCTTCTACGGCCCCTCCGAAGTGGTCACGCTATCCCACTCCGCCCAGGATCGCTCCATTTTTGCCCGGGGCGCGCTGCGGGCGGCAAGGTTCGTGGCAAAGCAGCAGCCGGGCGAATACAGTATGGATGACCTGGCAAAGGATATGGTCAAATAAACATTTTTCGCAAAAAGAAAACCTTCGCATTGCATGGGATTGTACCCGTGCGGGGCGAAGGTTTTTTCTGTTCTTTTTTATGTTTCGATCTTGGGGCGGTAGACGGTAAAGGCTTTCCCGTTCCGGATGAACTCGCACAGCTCGGCGTAATCCTTGGGCTTATGCTCAAAGCCCACGTATGCCGTGGCGACGGTGCTCACATGATGGGTGTCGGAGCCTGCCGTCCAGGGCTTTCCCTCCCGCATGGCCATTTCCACAGCTTTTAAATTATACACATCTTCCCGATTTCCCGCGTTGAACACCTCAATGGCGTCGATTTTCAGGCCGGGCCGTTCAATGCCGGCGCGGGCGATATAGCCTGCTTCCCGGTAGGGATGGGCGCGGATAACGATGCCGCCCAAATTGTGCACCACGTCGCACAGGTATTCGATGCTCCACTTGTCGCAGTCCCGAAGCTCGCTGTACAGGTGCTCCGGTTTCAGGCCAAGCAGCAGGTAGTCTTCGCCGTTGCCGCCCATGTGGGTGTACTCGATGCCGAAGTAAACATCCAATCCGATGTTGTCGCCCGCTTTTTTCGCCGCCTGATAGCCCAGCAGGTAGGCGTCCATTTTTTCTTCCCAGGTGTTCTTTTCCCCGGCGTAGGAGTTGCCATTGATAAAGTGGTCCGTCACCACGATGCCGGAGAACCCCCGGTCCGCGTATTCCCTGACCATATCCTGGGCGGGCGAACGGGCGCAGCGGCTGGTCTCGGCGGTATGCAGGTGCAATTCGTAAAAGTACATAATCCCAACCTTTCTGAAATCCTTCGTAAAGAATAACAGTTGATACATTCTGCGCATTTCTCCCGATTCCTGCAAGACGAATGAACAAATTGTTACGAAGAAACGGAGGGCGACCCAAAAGGCTTCCCCTTGAGGGGGGCCGAAGCGCCCGGAAAATGATCCAGTGGATCATTTTCAGCGAAGGCCGGGCGGCAGCCCTGGATGCTGTCAGCC
>CADBCX010000233.1 GCA_902793245.1 uncultured Eubacteriales bacterium
GCGTTATAGGGCGTGCAGTACATGGTCATGAACAGGTAGAACAGCGTCAGCATCAGGAACAGGAAACCGGCGTTGATCCAGCTTTCTCCGCTGACCGGCGACCAGAAGGTGAGCACGGTCACGAGAGCAAAGGGGATCGCGGCGGCGCGCATGAAGGGAATGCGGCGGCCATCCTTAGCGGTGCAGCGGTCCGACATGGAGCCGATGATCGGGTCGGTGATGGCGTCAAACACCCGGCCAAAGCCCGTGATAAAGGCCAGGATGGTCAGCACGCCGAAAATCACCAGGCCCTGAGGAATGAAGATGGGCTGGCCGGCCTCGATGGTGGCCGGGTCGGGCGCGTAATACTGCGCCATAAAATTGGAAATCAAAGCGCTCAGGATGCTCCAGCCCAGCTGTCCGATGGCAAAACACCAAACTTTTCCCGTGGTGAGCTTTTTCTTCTGACTCATAGGAGATTACCCCTCTTTCAAATTTTGTAATGTATAACAGAATTCCCATACATCATTTTCAGTTTACCACAGATTTGATGGATTGACAAGCAAAATTTGGTCGGTTTTCAGGCAGATAGAGAATGCTGAAACAATGTATGAATATTATGATAAGCAGAAATTTTATACAAAAATAAGCCTGGAAACGGCAGGATTTTTCACGCGGATGTCGAATAAAAATAATGGGGAATTAAAAGAGGGGGAGTGGTTGGCTGATGGCGGAGTGTGGAGTTCTACAACAGTCCTCTGAATTGGCTTCAAGGTATTCATACAATGAGATCCTTCGCGTCCGGATGCGCTCAGGATGACAGTGGATGTTACGTTTAAAAAACAGTAACGAGTTGCATACCAAACTGTAGAAAAATAAACTTGAACTGTCATCCTGAGCGCATCCGGACGCGAAGGATCTCACAGCCTAGTAATTTTGTTGTTAAGGAACTAAGAACTTAGAACGAAAAAACAAACCTGCTTCTTCCTGAAATCGGTACAAATCAATAAGGAAGTATCCGCTGCTGACGGACAGGGCAGGGGCAGGCTGATTCAATAGACTTCGTAAAAGAAAACTTTTACGAAGTCTATTGACATAAAAAGACCGTTTTGCTATAATATCACGGAACTGAGGATTTTCCTTGGTTTCTCGGGCTTTGCCGTTCATTCCGTTTCATTATTCTATACGTCTTTCCGAACGGCGAGTTTGTCCATCGTAAAATAAAATCACAGATTCGATTGTGAGGCGATTTCAGTGGCTGACCCTGTACGATTCCATGCTCAAGCCGACATTCAGCGCTTAGAGAGGCTGCGGCAATTGGAAAAAGAACTTCCCCTGGTTTGCACCGATTTTTTCCGTTCCATTACCCAAACCACCAGCACCCTCACCCGGCTGGTATACGCTTACGACTTCCGGCTTTTCTTCCAATATCTGGTTCGGGAGAATCCCTTCTTTGCCGACGTGGAGCCCCGGTTTATGGAAGACAAACATTTACGCATGATCAAGATGCGCGATATTGATGGGTTCCAGGAATATTTGATGCAATATTATGTGACCGATGAAGAAACCGGCGAATCCAAAGTGGTGCAGAATCACGAGCTTGGCATCATGCGGAAACTGTGTTCCTTGCGGTCTTTGTTTGAATATTTATTCAAAAATGGTCATATTGAGGCCAATATCGCCACATTGGTCACCCTGCCCAAGCTGCACGACAAACCCATCCTGCGGCTGGAACCGAATGAAATGCAGAAAATGCTGGACACCGTAGCTTCCGGCGAAGGCCTGTCCAAAACCCAGCAGCGGTATTTGAAGTTCACCCGCACGCGGGACACCGCCATGCTGCTGCTCTTCCTGGGAACGGGCATCCGCGTGAGCGAATGCGTGGGCCTGGATATCGACGATCTGGATTTTGATCTGAACGCTTTTCTCGTCACGCGCAAGGGCGGTGACCAGACCATTCTGTATTTTCCGGAACAGGTGGCCGAAGCGCTGAAAGCGTATCTGGTTGAACGAAAGACAATCGAACCGCTTGAGGGCCACGAAAACGCGCTGTTTCTGTCTTTGAAAAAGCGCCGCATGACCCAGCGGGCTGTGGAAAACATGGTAAAAAAATACGCGCTGGTGGCCGCGCCGCTGAAAAAACGCATCAGCCCGCACAAACTGCGCAGCACCTTCGGCACCAATCTGTATCAGGAAACTGGCGACATTTACCTGGTGGCCGACGTGCTGGGCCACGCGGATGTCAACACCACCCGCCGCCATTACGCTGCCATGTCCGACGCGAACAAGCGAAAAGCATCCAAGCTGGTGCCGCTGCCGAAAGCGGACATTCCCGCGCCGGAGGACGAATAGCCGCGCGCCTCTCCCCTTTTCTTTCAGCTTTCAATGATTAAAAATACATTTTTCATTCAAAACCTGACAGAAACAGGAAATCATTGCTTGTGCTGAGAAGGAAATTATGGTATAATCTTACGCACAATCGGCGGACGCCGGTTGCAATCGCGCTTGCCGGGAGGTGGAACACAGCTTGCGGGGAAAACGTTGGTTCAAGCTGGACAATGCGGCGAAGCTGTACCCCGCCGTTTCCAACGCCCAGTGGAGCAGCACGTTCCGCGTTTCCGTGGAGCTGTACGAAACGATCGACCCGGAACGGCTGCAAAAAGCAGTCAACCACGTGATGAAGCGTTTTCCCTCGATGAAGGTTCGCATGCGCACGGGCCTGTTCTGGTATTACCTGGAGGAGAACGAAGCGGATCTGCTGGTACAGCCGGACATCGGCCATCCCTGCATGCCCTTCCATTTTAAAAAGGATAACGGCTATCTGCTGCGGGTATTCTATTTCAGAAACCGCATATCCGCCGAGTTTTTCCACTCGCTGACGGACGGCTCCGGCGGGCTGGTGTTCATCAAAACGCTGGCCGTGGAATATCTGCGGCTGGGCGGAAAAAAGGTGGAATTCGACCACGGGGCGCTGAACCTGCGGGACGCGCCAAAGCAGGAAGAAACCCAGGACGCTTTCCTGAAAATGCCGCTGCCCAAGGTGCGCATTTCCAGAAAAGAAAGCGCCGCTTACCACTTTCCCGCCACGCCCGAGATCCCGCACACGCTGCGCATCATCGCCGCCTCCATTCCGTGCGAAAAGCTGCGTTCCCAGGCCAAAACACTGGACGCGACGATCACGGAATACCTGACAGCCGTGATGCTGTGGACCGCCTACAGGGAGCAGGAACGGGAGAACCCGCCCAGGAAGCTGCCGCTGCGCGTGTCCGTTCCGGTGAATATGCGTTCGTTTTATCCCAGCGCCACGCTGCGGAACTTTTCTTCCTTCGTCAATCCCGGCATCGATCCGCGGCTGGGCGATTACACGTTTGAGGAAATCGTTCGGGAAACGCACGCTTTCATGCGGTACACGGTGAATCCCAAACTGCTTTCCGCCACCATCGCCACCAACGTGGCCGATGAAAAGAACCTGCTGGTCCGCCTGGTGCCCCTGACGGTCAAGAATCTGATCATCAATGGGATTTTCCGCAGGGCGGGCGATAAGCTGGTCACAGCCACCCTGTCCAACCTGGGCCGCACGGAAAAACCCACGGGCGGAGAAAAGCTGATTCGCCGCTTTGAGTTTCAGCTCGGCGTGCCGGCGACGCCGCTGTGCAACTGTTCGGCCATCAGCAACGGCGACGAGCTCCGCCTCGTTTTTTCCAGCAATATCCGGGAAACCACGCTGCCCCGGGAAATGCTGCGGTTTCTGGTGGAACGCGGGATTCCGGTCACGGTGGAAAGCAATCTGGAGGAAATGTGAGCCATGGCATATTGCGTTCATTGCGGCGTGAAGCTGGGCGAGGGTGAAAAACGGTGTCCCCTCTGCTTTACGCCGGTCATCGACCCGGCTGAACCGCAGAAGGCGACCGTCCAGCGGGCGTATCCGGTCCGGACGCCGGAGCAGGAATTGAAGCGGAACAAGCGCTTCCTGCTGTTCCTGGCCGGGCTGATGCTGGCCGCGCCCGCGCTGCTGTGCCTTGTCATCGACCTGCTGCTCACCGGAAAAATCACCTGGAGCGGGTATGCTTCCAGCGCGCTGATCCTGCTGTTCGCGTCCGTCACCGTTCCGCTGCTGGTGAAGCGCTTCCAGGCGTATGTCGCGGTGGGAACTGGATTTGCCAGCCTGAACGCTTACCTTTTCCTGGTGGAACGCCTCAGCGATTCAGGCAGGTGGTTTTTCCCCATCGCGCTGCCCGCCATTTCCCTGTGCGCGGC
>CADBCX010000234.1 GCA_902793245.1 uncultured Eubacteriales bacterium
GATCAGGGCGCGGGCAATGCCGATGCGCTGGCGCTGGCCGCCGCTGAATTCATGGGGGAAGCGGCTGGAAAACTCGGGCAGCAGGCCCACTTCCTCCAGGGCCTTCTGCACCTTCTCCTGGCGCTCCTGCTCGCTGCTGTACAGGTGATGGTTGATCAGGCCCTCGGAGACGATGTAGTCCACCTTGGCGCGCTCGTTCAGGGAGGCCATGGGGTCCTGGAAAATCATTTGAATCCTGCGGGTGATTTCCCGATCCAGCTCCTTGCTGATTTTGCCGTTGATCTTCTGGCCCTTGAAAATCACCTCGCCTCCGACGGTTTCGTAAATGCGGATGATGGCCCGGCCGATGGTGGTCTTTCCGCTGCCGGATTCGCCCACCAGGCCGAAGGTTTCGCCTTTGTAAATATCGAAGCTGACGCCCTTCACCGCGTGGATGGGATGACGGCGGGTGCCGAAATCCACCTTCAAATTCCGCACGGACAAGAGCGGTTCTCTCTGTTCGCTCACAGGCTCACCTCCTGACGAAGCCGTTTCAGCACCGGCGGGGGCTCCACCTTCGGGGCGTCGGGGTGCAGCAGCCAGGTGCGGGCAAAGTGGGTGGGTGACACCTCAAACAGCGGCGGGCGACGCTCAAAGTCGATTTTCAGGGCGTGGGGATTGCGGGCGGCGAAAGCGTCGCCGTGGATTTCCTGGAACAGGCTGGGCGGCGTCCCCTGGATGGAAAACAGCTTTTCCCCCTTGATCCCCAACTGCGGCAGGGAGGACAGCAGCGCCCAGGTGTAGGGGTGCCGCGCGTCGTAAAACACTTCCCGCGCCATGCCGATTTCCACGATGTCCCCGGCGTACATCACCGCCACCCGGTCCGCCACGTTGGCGACCACGCCCAGGTCGTGGGTGATGTACACGGTGGTCAGGGAATACTTGCGCACCAGGTCGCGGATGAGGTGCAGGATTTGCGCCTGGATGGTCACGTCCAGGGCGGTGGTGGGTTCGTCGCAGATGAGGATTTTGGGGTTGCAGGCCATGGCGATGGCGATGACCACCCGCTGCCGCATGCCGCCGGAAAACTCGTGGGGATACTGCTTTGCCCGGCGTTCGGGCTCGGTGATGCCCACGTCGGTCAGCAGCTCGATCACCCGCTTATGGGCTTCGTTTCCGGTCACATGCTGGTGCAAGGCGATGGATTCCTCGATCTGCGCGCCGATGGTTTTCAGCGGGTTCAGGCTGGTCATGGGGTCCTGGAGCACCATGGCGATCTCCCGGCCCCGGATAGTGAGCCACTCCTTTTCCGTCTTGAACTTCGCCAGATCCTGGCCGTTGTAAAGGATGCTGCCGCTGTCGATCCAGCCGTTGGTATCCATGAGGCCCATGAAGGTTTTGGTCAGCACCGATTTGCCGGAGCCGCTTTCCCCCACGATAGCGAGGGTCTCGCCTTTGTAGAGATCCAGCGACACGTCCCGGATGGCGTGGAGCACTTTGCCGCGCAGGGAGAATTTCACATTCAGATGCTGCACCGACAGGATGGGCTCCTGATCCATGAAAATCCCCCCTTACACGTGATTTTTCGGGTCGGCGGCGTCCGCGAAGGAGTTGCCGATGATGTAGAAGGAAATGGTGATGATGGACAGCACGATGGTCGGGAACACCAGCTGGTAGCTGGCGGAGGTGGCCAGCAGCTTGCGGCCCACGTTGATCAGGTTCCCCAGGGAGGGGATGCTCACCGGCAGGCCCAGGCCGATGTAGGTGATAAACACCTCGCTGCCGATGGCGCCGGGGATGGACAGGGCCATGCGCAGCGTGATCACCGACACGAGATAAGGCAGCAGGTTCCGGAAGATGATGCGGAAGGTGCCCACGCCCAGGCAGCGGGAAGCCAGGTTGTAGTCCCGGTCCCGGATGATGACGATCTGGTTGCGCACGAACCGGGCCATGCCCACCCAGCCCGTGATGCTCATGGCGAAAATCAGGGTGGTGACGCCGGGGCGCATGATGTAGGAAATCAGGATGAGGACGATGGTGGTGGGGATGTTGTCGATCACGTTGTAAACCTCGGTCAGCAGCCGGTCGAGGGCCTTCACATAGCCCCACAGCACGCCGATGAGGATGCCGATGATGGCCTGGAAGATGGCGACCATCACGCCGATGGTCAGGGACGTGCGGGTGCCGCTCCACACCATGGCCCACAGATCCTGGCCCGCGTTGTTGGTGCCGAACAGGAAGGGCCGGGTGTCGGGCAGCAGCCTCAGTTCCGCTTTCCCAACGGTCACTGCCGTACCGTCCTGCCGGATCTCCAGGGAGGACTTTTTCACGAACAGCTCGTTGCCCTTGTTGTTGGTCATTTCCTTGGGCGCGGTATACAGCTTCACCGCCAGGTTGGATTTGGCTTTATAGGGCGTGTTCTCGTAATCCTCGGGCAATTTCAGCTTGGTGGTGAAATCGTTTTTCACGTAGCCGGTCTGTCCGTCGTATTCTACCTTGCAAAAGTCCGCGCCGTATTCCAGCAGGGTAAACTCCTTCCGGCCCGGGATGGTGGCCAGCAGGTTGCTCACCGCCGCCCATTCTTCGTCCTCCCAGGGGGTCACGATCAGCAGCGTGCCTTCCTCGGCGGTTTCGACCACGTTGGTGAAGCCCGGCTGCACGTTCATCATCTGGATGCCGGTGACGGGATGGTTGATGACCAGATTGGATTCAAACTGGCTGGGCAGATAAGGCTGTATGATGGTGAACACCAGCAGCACGCCCAGCACGATCAGCAGGCTCATGGCCACGCGGTTTTTCAGGAAGGCCCGGAAGGTGCTGCCCCAGTAGGAATAGTTGGAGTAGCCTGTCCGCTCCGCCGCCGCGTTGTCATAGGAGGCGAACGCCAGCAGGGATTTTTCGATCGGTTCGGAAATACGATCCTTTACGCCTTTCATCATCGGGCCCCCTCCTTCCTGTTCAGGCTGATGCGGGGGTCGATAATCGTCATCAGGATGTCGCCCAGGATCATGCCGACGATGCCGATGCAGGAATAAATCATCACCAAGGCCTGCACCATGGGGTTATCCTGCTTGCTGATCACGTCTACCAGCAGCCCGCCCATGCCGGGGATGGAATAGAGGGACTCGATGTAAATGGAACCGCTGACCGTATACAGGAGCGAGGTGGGGATGTATTGAATCATGGGCACGAAAGCGTTGCGGAACACGTGGCCCATGGTGATTTTCTTGCTGTTCACGCCCTTGGCCCGGGCCAGGCGCACATAGTCCTTGTTCATTTCGTCCAGCATGTAGCGCCGCAGCCACATGGCGTAATAAGCGATGTTGCCCAGGGACATGGAAAAGACCGGCAGGATCCAGGACACCCAGTTCCTTTCCTCAAACAGCATGCTCACGTTCAGGGCCAGGGAGCCGTAGGACTGCAAATAAATATAATACACCGCCGCGGGGACGGCGTTCACCAGCACGATAAACACCGTGCCGAATTTATCCCAGAATTTGTTTTTGCTGCGGGCCATGGCCGCACCCAGCGGAATGCCCAGCAGCATGGAAACCGCCATGGAGAGCAGGCCCATCTGAATGGAAATGGGGGCTTTGGCGGCGATGATCTGGGTGATGGGCACGCCCCGGCTGTAGCGGGCGGAGGTTCCCAGATCGCCGTGGAGGAGGCGCACGAAAAAGTCCTTGAGCTGCACCAGGATGGGGTCGTTCAGGCCCATCTGGTCCAGCGTGGCGCGGATGACGGCTTCATCCAGCTTGTCGATGTTCTCAAAGTATCCGTCGATAGGCATCTGGCGCACCATAATAAACACCAGCGTCAGGATGATCACCAGCGTCAGGATGGATTGTCCGATGCGTTTGAGCAGGTATTTCGCCAAGGTTTCAGCTTCCTTCAATACTCGTATGCGGCAGGAGAAGCGCGCCTCTCCTGCCGCAGCGATTATTTGTGGTTAGGATTCAGAGAGAAAACAGGGATTACCCCCCCTTATGGCTTTCTTGGAAGGGGGCTTGGGGGAAACCGTTCTTAGCCTTCCCTTGAGGGGAAGGTGGCGCAAAGTGCCGGATGAGGTGTTATCCAAAGAATGGTTTCCCCCAGAAAAGCTTCGTCACTCCGCCTTGTCGCGGGCTTCCATATAAGCGTCGTAGGCGTCGTAATAAGCGTCGGTGTCCATGTAGGTTTCCAGCTTATACT
>CADBCX010000235.1 GCA_902793245.1 uncultured Eubacteriales bacterium
CCCTCGGTGGGCCGCTCCAGCATGTTGATGCAGCGCACCAGCGTGCTCTTGCCCGCGCCGCTCATGCCGATGATGCCGTAGATGTCGCCGTCGTTCACGGTCAGGTTCACGTGCTTCAGCGCGTCCACCGGCCCGTCCGCGGTGACAAAGCTCTTGGATAGGTTCCTCAGTTCAATCATGGGTGGGCTTCCCCCCGTCGTAAGAGTACGGACACACCGGAAGGGCCGGTGTGTCCGTGTTTCCGTTCAGGTTCTATTATACGTGGAAACCGTCGATCTGGCAAGTCCTGTCAACAAGCGATATTACGATCACTTCTCTCAAACGACCTCATCCGGCCCTGCGGGCCACCTTCCCCAGAGGGGAAGGCTTTTGGCAGGTGCGCCGCTCCCGGTGCCTTCCCCTTTGGGGAAGGTGGATTCCGGTGAAATTGCTTGCAATTTTGCCGGAAGACGGATGAGGTCGCCTGCTGACAAAGCCAGCTATCGTCTTACCAAGTCACGATCCGATCACTTCCCCAGCGCGCTCAGATCCGCCTGCTTGCCGCCGTAGAGGCCCATGGGCTCGGTGTGCACGGTGGTCACGCTCACCACGTCGCCGCCGGTTTCCTCCACATAGGAATCCAGGTAGGGCTGATGCTGGAAGTAGTTGGCGTAGGCGTCGCCCGCGTCCACGGCGGGGTTCTCCTCGGTGTAGCCGGTGAACACCTGGATGTCCAGGTTGATGTCCTTCTCGGCCAGGATGCCCTTCACGATCTCCAGGATCTGGGCGTGGGGCGCGGGGGTGGCGGCGATGATCAGGGTCTGACCCGCCAGCGCGTCGTAGTCCACGTCGGGATCATAGCCGTCGGTGGGCTCGTCCACCACGGACAACACGGCGCCCGCGTAGGTGGACTCGATGTAATCCTTCACCTGCTGGCTGCGCGCGGCGGCCACCAGCGCCTTGGTCAGATCCGCGTCCACGTTGGTGCCCTTCACGGCGATGACGTTGGCGTTGGGCAGGTAGACCTCCTCCACCTCGGTCAGCAGCGCGGTGTCGATGGGCAGGCCCGCATCCAGCGCGTCCAGCACGAAGTTGGAGTTGATCACGGCGTAATCCAGGTCCGCCAGCTGGTTCACCAGCTGATCCGCCTGCACCTCGACGATCTCGATGCCCTCGGCGACGACGTCGGCCTTGGTGGCCAGCTCGCCGGCGCCCTCGTTCAACTCGATGATGCCGTTGTCGGCCAGCAGCCGCAGGGCGCGGGCCTCGTTGGTGGTGTCGTCCGGCACGCCGATGGTGACGTCGGCCAGGGCGGCGACGGAGGACAGAAGCAGCAGCGCGACCAGCAGGCCGGCGAAGATCTTGGTCAGTTTCATGGTGATTAACCTCCTGTTTTTTGAACTGGAACCATCTTAGCACGAAGCCGCGCCATTGTCCAATACATGAACACGATACCATGTTATAGAATTTATCTATAGCTGTTATAACCCATTAATATCAGGTTAAAGGTAGGTTATGGACAGTCGTCCAAAAATGTGGGGACAAATTCCGCGTTTTTTGCTATTTTTTCCGTCATATTAAAATGTCACCCGTGCACAGGGTTGCATAAATGCAACCCCTATGATATAATTATACATATCTATGGGGTTATTGGGGGATGATCCCGAAATTAAGAAGGGGAGGCGTTGGTGTGAAGATTTCCACCAAGGGGCGTTATGCCCTGCGGATGATGATCGACATTGCCGAAAATCAGGAAAAGGGCTATGTGACGCTCAAGGACGTGGCCCTGCGTCAGGACATTTCCAAGAAGTATCTGGAGCAGATCGCCCTGCATCTCAGCCAGGCCGGGATGCTTCGGGCCGTGCGGGGCTATCAGGGCGGCTACATGCTGGCCAAGGAGCCCAGCGAGTACACCGTTCACAACATTTTGCAGGTGGTGGAGGGCAGCATGTCGCCCATCTCCTGCCTGGAGCAGCAGCCCAATTCCTGCCCGCGGCGGGAAGAGTGCAAGACGCTGCCCATGTGGGTGGAGCTGGAAAAGCTGATCTACGACTATCTGAACGGCCTCACGCTGGAGGACGTAATCCAGGGTCGCGTGAGCCGGAAGGGCGTTTGACAGCAGATTCGATCCTAAAAAGCAGGAGCGGCATCGCGCCGCCCCTGCTTTTTGATGCAGATGCTGAAAGATCCTTCGCTTCGCTCAGGATGACAACGAATGAAACCTTGTCATCCTGAGCGAAGCGAAGGATCTGTACGCAGCGTCAACGGACCACGTTATGCCAATCCCCAACTTTCCGTGAAGAACCTTTTATTGTCATGGATTTAACGCAATCGTGCTATGATTAGGAAAACCAAAGGTTTTCCGGGCCGGCGGGCAAGGGAGCGCAGCGAGTTGCGCAGGCCGCCGGCAATCGTGCTATGATTAGAAAAAGCATCCATTCAAGGAGGACATCCCGTGAGCGCCCTGGGCATCGTCTACATCGCGGCGGGCATCGCCTGCGTCGTCTACTACTTCGTCATCGGCCTGTGGTCCCGGTTCGGGCTGAACATCAGCTGGATCTGGCCCGCGGCGGGGGCCGTGCTGATCGCGGCTGGGCTGCTGACCCGCGCCGCCCTCCCCCACTGGCTCCGCTGGGCCTGGCGGGCGCTGCTGGGGGCGGTGCTGGCGCTGGTCATCGGTCTGGAATGCCTGGTGATCAGCGGCATGCACGCCACCGCCCCGGCGGGCATGGACTACCTGATCGTCCTCGGCGCGTCCGTCTACCAGGACGGCCCCAGCCCCGCCCTCATCCGGCGGCTGAACGCGGTGATGGCCTGCCTGGACGACCATCCGAACGCCGTGATCCTCGCCTCCGGCGGCCAGGGGCGGAACGAGCCCATCAGCGAGGCCCAGTGCATCCGGGACGAGCTCGTGAAGCGGGGCGTAGACCCGGCCCGCATCCAAATGGAGGATGAGTCCACCGACACCCGGGAGAACCTGATCAACTGCCTGAAGCTGATTGGCGACCCTGAGGCCCGGGTGGGCATCGTCACCAACAACTACCACGTCTACCGCTCCCTGCTCATGGCGGAGCAGGCGGGCTTCAAGAACGCCCACGGCATTGCCGCGGAGTACACCGGGCCGACGCTTTTCCACTTCATGATCCGCGAGGCCGTGTCCCTGACGCTGCACTTTTTGATGGGGCACCTGTAGATCATCCACACCCGGGCCGTCGAGAAATCAATGAACGCAAGAATCCCTGCCGATCCTCTCAGCAGGGATTCTTGCGTTTTCAATTTTACGGTGCCTGGTTTAGCCGATGATGAACGGCTTGAGCTCCTCCATCAGATCGTCGCAATGATCGGCGTACACTTCCAGGGTGATCGGCTTGGACAGGTCCAGGCTGAAGATGCCCAGGATGGACTTGCCGTCCACCACGTGGCGTCCGACGCGCAGGTCGATGTCATAGGGGTAGCGATTGGCGATGTTCACGAAGGTCTTGACGTTCTCCGCCAGGCTGAGTTTAATGTTAACGGCTTTCATGGTCCCCGTCTCCTCACTTATGATAATCCGGGAAAAAGCTCCCGCTTTGATCCTAGCATAACGCCTGAATATGAAACTTTCAAGCATATTGTGTCCCTTAACCAATATTTAATTCCTTGTGCCCGTTTCAAACGTAAAAAGCAGATGAAATTACAAAAACGGCTTGACTTTTGCCCCCGTTCCAATTATAATATCTCTTGTCGGTCGGGCACGGTTCGTGTTCGGACGACGATTGCCGAATTGTGTAAAGGTAGCACGAATGACTCTGACTCATTTAGTCCTGGTTCGAATCCAGGTTCGGCAGCCAACCATGCCGCCATGGTCAAGCGGTTAAGACGTCGCCCTCTCACGGCGAAAACCGGGGTTCGAGTCCCCGTGGCGGTGCCAAATCCCCTGAACCGAAGGGTTCAGGGGATTTTCGTATGTCCTGTCTCAAACTGTTCTCAAATGCCAGGCTTTCGATGTGACGATGTCATTCTGAGCGGAGGCGAAGCCGTAGTCGAAGAATCTTGTCCGTTTCAATTTGAGAATGGTTTTATACTAAATTCCTTCTAAAACATGTACAAATGCGGAGTGGATTTTTCGTTCTGGCAAAGCTGAGCGGAGGGAGGCGATGCAGCGCATCGTTGACC
>CADBCX010000236.1 GCA_902793245.1 uncultured Eubacteriales bacterium
GATTTGCGTTATGATATCAGTTGATGACATAGAGCCGTACTGAATAGAATTGGAACACGCGAATATGAGTATAGCTTCGAAAATGAACATACGGGAGATCGCGCGTCTGGCCGGAGTGTCGGTCGCGACGGTTTCGCGGGTGATCAACAATTCAGAGAGCGTGAAGCCTGCCACCCGTGAGCGGGTGCAGGCTGTAATGACAGAGAATAACTATGTACCGAGCGCGACGGCGCGGGATCTGAGCTTCCAGAGATCGGAGGTTGTGGCAGTCGTCGTTCCGGACCTGAAGAACCCATTTTTCTATGGGCTGATCGAGGGGATCACCAGAGTTGCAGAGAAGAATCATTACCAGGTTCTGATCTTCAATACCAATGAAGACGCACAGAAGGAATACCAGGTGCTGGAGACGATCCGCCAGCGCAATGCGGCGGGGATCCTGATCACGGCAGCCGGTGTCAGGGACGGCCATACCGGAGCCATGCTGAAGGAATTCCAGGCCTCCGGAACGCCAGTCGTTCTGATCGACCGTTTTGTGGAAGGCGGGGAAGGGCTGAACCTGACGAAGGAAGTGCGGGACGGGATTCTGCGGCATTCCGGCGCGTTAAAGCCGCAAACCCTGGAAGGGGAATGCGTCGCCCGGGCCGACCGCATCGCCTACATCAACCACGACATCGACGACGCGCTCCGGGCCGGGGTGCTCCGTGAATTTGAAATGCCCCAGGATTTGATGCGCGTGCTGGGGGAGACCCACGGCCAGCGCATCAACACCATGATATCGGATATCGTGCGGGAAAGCCAGGATCAGCCGCATCTGCGCATGAGCGATGAAATCCAGGCGGCCAGCGACGAAATGCGGGCTTTCATGTTCCGCCACGTATACATGGACGCCTGGCGAAAAGAGGAAGAACGGCGGTGCGACCATGTCATCGAGGCGCTGTTTGAATACTATATGGAGCATCCGGGAAAAATGCCCTTGGAGTATGTTCAGATTTCTTACCGGGACGGAATTGAGCGGGCCGTGACGGATTTCCTGGCCTGCATGACGGATCGTTACGCCCTGCGCACCTACCAGCAGCTCTTCGTCCCCGTCTCTTTTCCCGTGATTTGAAAGGAGAATTTCATCCTTCGTCGGGGAAATGAGCGAAAATTATCATAATTTGCAGGAAATCCGACAATCACCGCGAATTGATTATGTACGCGCGGAGCAAAACGGCATTCGGGACGGCGCGAAAGGAGGCTGCGGGATGGCGATACGGCTCCCATCGGCATGGAAGGACGAATTGCTCGCCCGCACCGACATCGTTTCCGTCGTTTCCGGCTATGTGACCCTGAAAAAAGACGGCCGCCGCTACTGGGGCCTGTGCCCTTTCCACAATGAAAAAACCCCTTCGTTTTCCGTCAACCCCGATATGAACATGTATTATTGCTTCGGGTGCAAGGCAACAGGGGACGCCATCCGGTTTGTGATGGAAATGGAACGGGCGCCTTTTATGGACGCCGTCAAAATTTTGGCGGACCGCGCGCACATGACCATGCCCGAGCTGCAGGAAGATCCGGACTATGAACGCCGCAGGAGCCAGCGGGAACGGCTTTTCGCCGCCAACCGGGACGCCGCGAGATTCTACCATGACACCCTTTGGAAGCCCGAAGGAAAAGCCGCGCTGGATTACCTCCATGGCCGCGGCCTCACGGACGGCGTGATCCGCCGGTTTGGGCTGGGGGCGTCAACCAATCAATGGGATGATCTCACGCGGCACCTGACTGAAAAAGGATATACCCGGGAAGAACTGAATCTGGCGGGCCTGACGGTGATCAAGGGCGAGAGTGCTTACGACATGTTCCGCAGCCGCGCAATGTTTCCCATCATCGACCAATACAACCACGTGCTGGGCTTCGGCGGACGGGCCCTGCAAAAGGACGCCAAGCCAAAATACCTGAACACCGCCGACACACCGGTTTTCAACAAGCGCAAGGGCGTGTACGCCATCAACCTGATCCGGAAAAGCCGCGATTTGAAGCGGGTCATTCTCGTGGAGGGATACATGGATGTGGTGGCGATCTCCCAGGCGGGCGTGACCGGCGCGGTAGCGACGCTGGGCACGGCGCTGACCAACGAGCAGGCGCGGCTGCTGGGCCGCTACGCCCCGGAGGTTTACCTCTGCTACGACGGCGACGAAGCCGGGCAGCACGCCATCGAGCGCGGCCTGGACATCCTGGAAGCAGAAGGGGTTCCCTGCCGGGTGATCTACCTGCCAGACGGGCTTGACCCCGACGAATTCATCCGCCAGCGGGGGCTGGCCGCTTTCGAGGCCATCCAGCCCATGCGGCCCCCGGCGTACCGGATGCAGCGGCTCAAGCTGCAATACAATTTGTCCACCCAGGACGGTCGCACGGAATACGCCAAGCAATGCGCGGCGCTGCTCAGGAAAGTGCGCGACCCCGTTGATCTGGAAAACTATCTGGAAGCGCTTTCCGTTCAGACGGGCTTTTCCCGGGACGTGCTGCTGGCCCAGGTCGGCGCGCAGGCTGCGGGAAATGAAACGCCAAACGCCGCCCTGCTTTCCCAGCGTGAAAAAAACGTCCGGGAAAGAACGCCGCGCCGCCCGGACGGCTATAAGACGGAACAGACCCTGCTTTCCCTGCTTGCGACTGGCAAGCTGCCGGAAGGGATGGTAAAAGAAACGGACTTTTATTCGGAAACCCTGCGCCTCATCGCCGGGCGGCTGATTGCCGGCGAAACGCCGGACGCTATCGTTTCCGATGAGGAATTGACCGACGACGCGCGGCAGGAAGCAGGGGAGGCCTTTTCCCTCCTCACCGGCACGGAAGCCGACAATGCCGCCGAAGTCGCGTCCGACTGCCTGCGAAAAATGCAGATACGGAATCTGGAACAGGAAATGGAGAACCTGAAAGAATCCATGCGCACTTTGGAATCAGACGAACAGAAAATGCAGATGCTTACGGAAATACAAGGGCTTTCCAAGGAATTGGAACAGTTGAAGCAGCAGGGACGCTGATGGGAGAGGAGTGGAGCCATGAGCACGCATACGGACGCAAAACAGGCGAAACTGAACGAACTGTACGAACTGGGAAAAAGCAAAGGCGTTTTGACCTACGACGAAATCATCTCCAAACTTGCAAATTATGAAATCGACCCCGAACAATTTGACAGCATCCTGGAAACCTTCGAGGGCATGGGCGTTGTCGTGACCCGCGACGCGGACACCGCGCCGCAGCAGCCCGAACCTCTGCCCGAGGATTTGGATTTGTCCATGCCCGAGGGGATCAGCATTGACGACCCCGTGCGCATGTACTTAAAAGAAATCGGCCGGGTGCCGCTGCTGACCGCCGAGGAAGAAATCGAAATCGCCCAGCGCATGGAGCAGGGCGACGAGGAAGCCAAGAAAAAGCTGGCCGAAGCCAACCTGCGCCTGGTGGTGTCCATCGCCAAGCGGTACGTGGGCCGCGGCATGCTGTTCCTCGACCTCATCCAGGAAGGCAACCTGGGCCTCATTAAAGCCGTGGAAAAGTTCGACTACCGCAAGGGTTATAAATTCTCCACCTACGCCACCTGGTGGATCCGCCAGGCCATCACCCGCGCCATCGCCGACCAGGCCCGCACCATCCGCATCCCCGTCCATATGGTGGAAACCATCAACAAGCTCATCCGCGTGTCCCGCCAGCTTTTGCAGGAGTACGGCCGCGAGCCTACCCCGGAAGAAATCGCCAAGCATATGGGCATCAGCGAAAGCAAGGTGCGCGAGATCATCAAGATCGCGCAGGAGCCCGTTTCCCTGGAAACCCCCATCGGCGAGGAAGAGGACAGCCACCTGGGCGATTTCCTGGAGGATGAAACCGCTTTGGCCCCCGCCGAAGCCGCTTCCCACGCCTTGATGAAGGAACAGCTCTGGGACGTGCTGGACACCCTGACGCCCAGGGAAGAAAAGGTGCTGCGCCTGCGTTTCGGCCTGGACGACGGCCACCAGCGCACGCTGGAGGAAGTGGGCAAGGAATTCAACGTGACCCGCGAACGCATCCGCCAGATCGAAGCGAAAGCCCTGCGCAAGCTTCGCCATCCCAGCCGCAGCAAGAAATTAAAGGATTATCTGGATTGATGCGCCG
>CADBCX010000237.1 GCA_902793245.1 uncultured Eubacteriales bacterium
TGCCGCTGATCGTCGTGTATTTCGCGTTCAGCAAGTACATCATCGCCGGCGTCGCCCTGGGCGGCGTGAAGGAATAAGGATTCTTTCCGGCCTGCAATCCCGGATGCGCCTTCCTGGGCGCATCCTTTTTTGTCCGGAAATATGCCGAAAACCGGAAATGTGTTGTTTTTCTATTGAATCTGCATTGAGTTTTTGGTATAATAATTTCTGAATACAGGAGATGGAGATGAGGAAACCCATGAAAACAGCAATCGTTTATTGTTCCACACATCATGGGAATACAAAAAAATTGCTGGACGCCCTGCCCAAGGACGTTGTGCTGATTGATGCGATGAACCCCTCCACCACTGATCTTTCCGCTTTTGACCGGGTCGGCTTTGCCTCCGGGATCTACGCCGGAGCGTTTGCCAGGCAGGTGATGAACTTTGCCCTGGAGCATCTGCCGGAACGCAAGCCCGTGTTTTTTGTCGCCACCGCGGCCATGAAGCTGAAGAACCATTTTGTGGGCATCACCCACGCCTGTGAAAAAAAGCGGGCCATCCTGCTGGGCAGCTACATCTGCCAGGGGTTCAACACCTACGGCCCTTTCAAACTCATAGGCGGCACCAGCAAGGGCCACCCGACAAAGGAAGAAATCGATGGCTTTCTGGCCTTTTACAACGGATTGAGATAGCAGAAAGGATACTTCATCATGAAAACGACGCTCGTCATTCTCGCCGCGGGAATCGGTTCACGCTTCGGCGGCGGCATCAAACAGCTGGAGCCCATCGACCGGCAGGGGCATATCATCATCGATTACTCCATTCATGACGCCATCGCGGCGGGGTTCGACAAAATCATCTTCATCATCCGCCACGACATCGAGGCCGATTTCCGCGAACGCATCGGCAGCCGGATAGAAGCCATCGCCGCACCGCTGGGCGTTGAAATCGCTTACGCTTTCCAGGAGATCACCAATATTCCCATCCCGCTTCCCGAAGGCCGCACCAAGCCCTGGGGCACCGGCCACGCGGTGCTCGCCTGCGACGGGCTCATCGACGGCCCCTTCGCCGTCATCAACGCCGACGATTATTACGGCATCGAGGGCTTCAAAAAAGCCGCGGCCTTCCTGAAAAACGGCGGCTACGGCCTGGTGGGCTATGTGCTGAAAAACACCCTGTCCGACAACGGCGGCGTGACCCGAGGCATTTGCGCGGTGGAAAACGGCAGGCTGACCGGCATCACGGAGACCCGTGAGATCGTCAAAACGGAAACCGGCGCGGCATCCAATGGAAAGGATATCCCGCTGGATTCCCTGGTATCCATGAATTTCTGGTGCCTGCCCCCCGCCTTTATGGATGTGCTGAAAAAAGGCTTCCCGGAATTCCTTTCCAGGATGGCCAACCCGCTGAAGGATGAGTATTTACTGCCCGTCATCGTGGACGGCTTGCTCCATCAGGGCATAGACGTTTCCGTGCTTCCCACCCATGACCAGTGGTTCGGCGTAACGTACAAGGAAGACAAGGCGGCTGTGATGGAGAGCTTTGAGCGCCTGTACCGGATGGGTGTCTATCAGGAAGGCCTTTATGGGGATTTGAAGCATTGAATCCAAGCATGAAAAGCGCCCCGCGCGGTTCGTCAGGAACACGCAGGGCGCTTTTCATTTTGGCTTGTTATACGTTGATTTCCTGGGCCTGCACTTCACTGCCTGCGTTGGCGGCCAGCAGGGGAGCGATCACGGTGTTCAGGTATTCCCTCGTCTGCATGGCGGCGCAGCCGATATAGTTCTCCGGCAGCAGCGCCTTTTCCAGAGTTTCTTCGTCGGCCTGGAAGGCGGGGTCGGCGGCGATACGGGACAGCAGGTCGCAGGGCTTGCCCTCCATCTTCACCGCGTTGGCGGCGGCAATGGAATGCACCCGGATGTGCTCGTGCAGCTCCTGCCGGTCGCCGCCCCGCTCCACCGCGTCCATGAGAATGTTCTCTGTCGCCATGAAGGGCAGCTCTTCTTTCAGGTGCTTTTCGATGACTTTATCGTACACCACCAGCCCGGAGGCAATGTTCAGGTACAGGCTGAGAATGGCGTCGGCGCACAGGAAGCCTTCGGCCAGGGACAAGCGGCGGTTGGCGCTGTCGTCCAAGGTGCGCTCGAACCACTGTTCCGCGGCGGTCATGGCCCCGTTCTGGGCGTTGCTGATGAGAAAGCGGGAGAGGGCGGTCATGCGCTCGGAACGCATGGGGTTGCGCTTGTAGGCCATGGCGGAGGAACCGATTTGGTTCTTTTCAAAGGGCTCCTCGATCTCCTTCTTGTGGGCCAGCAGGCGGATGTCGTTGGCGAACTTGTGGGCGCTCTGGCCGATCTGGGACAGGGCGTTCAGCACGCGGCTGTCGGTCTTGCGGGAATAGGTCTGGCCCGATACCGGCACGGCGGCGGCGAAGCCCATCTTCTCCGAAATCAGGCTGTCCAGCTTCTTGACCTTTTCAAAGTCCCCGTGGAACAGCTCCAGGAAGCTGGCCTGGGTGCCGGTGGTTCCCTTGCAGCCTAGGGGCTTTAAGGTATTCAGGCAGAAGTCGATTTCCTCCAAGTCCAGCGTCAGGTCGTTGAGCCACAGGGTGGCGCGCTTGCCCACGGTGGTGGGCTGGGCGGACTGGAAGTGGGTGAAGGCCAGGCAGGGCTGGGCGGCGTGTTCCTCCGCGAATTGGGAAAGGGCCTGGATCACCGCCAGCAGCCGGGCGCGCACCAGCTTCAGCGCGTCCCGCAGAATCAGCACGTCGGCGTTGTCGCCCACGTAGCAGGAGGTAGCGCCCAGGTGGATGATGGGCCGGGCGGTGGGGCACTGGTCGCCCCAGGCGTGGATGTGGGCCATCACGTCATGGCGCAGCTTCTTTTCATAGGCCGCCGCCACGTCAAAGTCGATGTCATTTTGGTGGGCCTTCATTTCCGCGATTTGTTCGTCGGTAATCGGCAGGCCCAATGCCTGCTCGGATTCGGCCAGGATGATCCACAGCTTCCGCCACAGGGAGAATTTGTTTTGCGCAGAAAAAAGAAACTGCATGTCTTTGCTGGCGTAGCGGGTGGAGAAGGGGGAAAGGTATCCTTCGTAGTTTTCCGGCATGGCGCGTCAACCTCCTGCGTCCTTGGTAATCCGTTTACGATGCCATTATAGCAAAAAAAACCTTCCCGCGCAATCACACGGGAAGATTTGTGCCTTATTTGTTCAGGTATTCCGTTTTCCGGACGCTCCAATCGAAGATTTCCTCCGTTTTTTCCAGGGGCGGCAGGTTCAGCAATTCGCTGATGGTGACCATTTCGTAGCCTTGTTCCGCCAGCCAGGGAATGACTTTTTGGAGGCAGTACCAGTCCGCTTTCCGGGCGTGGAAGAGGATGATGCTGCCATTCTGCACGTTCTTTTTCACTTCGTCCGCGTCGGTGGAGTCCACGTCCCAGAGGATCACGTGGGTGTAGCCCACCTTCTCCAGCTGTTTCTGGTAGGCGGCGTCATGGCTGCCGAAGGGCGGGCGCAGGGTGCGGAGGGGGTAGTGGTAGCCCAGCAGATGGTCGATCACATGCTGGGGATACTTGCTGTACAGGAGTTGATTGAACTGGGTTTCCTTGGTCATGCGCTTGTGGTGGTGGGTGTGGGTGCCAATCTCGCTGGAGGACGCGGCGATGGCCTGCCACATTTCCCTGTCCGCTTGGGAAACCTTATCTTCTTTCAGCAGATCGCCCACGGGATAAAAGGTCATGCTGCCGCCGTAGGAGGAAATCAACTCCCAGGCCTTCTTCACGTACTCGAATTCGTAGCAGTCGTCCATGGTGACGGCCACCCGGCGCTGAGTCCGGTTGCCGTTGCGGATGGCGTGGGGCCAGGGGTCATTTTCTTGCCAGTCCATGCCCGCGCTCTCCGGGACGGCTTCGGCAAAAGCGCAGGGAAAGAGCAGGCACAGCATGAGCAGGAAAAGAAAAAAGCGTTTCAACATAAACAAACCTCAATCAACGTCGTTTCATGCAAATTCCCTTTATGGCTTTCTTGGAAAGGGGTGCGGGGGAAACCATTCTTTGGCCTCCAAAGAATGGTTTCCCCCGCAAAATATTTACTTTAACGGCCGAATC
>CADBCX010000238.1 GCA_902793245.1 uncultured Eubacteriales bacterium
TCTACCGCACCGGCGGCTACGGCTACCTGATCGACGACGGCGGCAGCGGCTACGCCCTGGGGCGCGATATCCTGATGGCGGTGGTGCGCGCCTTCGATGGGCGCGGGCCGTCCACCTGCCTGACCGGGCTGGTGTATCAGGCTTTGGGCGTCAGCGATATTCCCAGCCTGATCACCTGGCTGTATTCCTCCGAAACAGGCAAGAAGGAAATCGGCGCGCTGGCGCCGCTGCTGCTGCGCGCCCTCGATGAAAAGGACGAAGCGGCACAGGCCATCGTGGACAAGGCCGTGGTCGACCTGACGGAGCTGGTCGTGACCCTGTTCCGCAGGATTGGCATGACGAGCGGCGAGCTGGCCCTGTGCGGCAGCATTTTCCAGTATTATCCCATGATCCGGGAGCGTCTGGCCGCCTGGCTGCGCGAAGTGCTGCCATCCGTCGCCGCCATTGAGCCCCGATGCTCCGCGGCCCAGGGCGCGGCCATGCTGGCGATGAAGCTGTTTGGAGGCTGACCGCGTGTCCGGCCTGATTTTGGTTCAGCCTTCTTTGGCATCCGCGGAAAAAATCGCGGAGTACCGCGCGGAATTCCCGGCGGAACGAATGCAAGTGACCTGTGATCCAGATAGGATTCCCGGGCTTGACTGCCTGGAGACTTATGAACATATTCCCGATTGGCTGCGCTTCTGCGAAAGCATGAAGGGCAAAATCTCCTGGTATATGACCGTCCGGGAGAGCGACGGGAAGATCGTCGGCTTTCTCTGCCTGCGGCATCAGCTGGAATACGATGACGACGACCCGGAGTTTTGTTCCCATATCGGCTATTCCATCCGTCCCAGCGAACGCGGAAAAGGCTATGCGAAAGAGCAGCTTCGCCTGGGGCTGGAAAAGGCGAAAGCAGCCGGGCTGAAAAAGGTTCGCCTCATCTGCCGGGACGTCAACATTGGCAGCATCAAAACGATCCTCGCCATCGGCGGGGTGTACATCGACACCATCCACGGCGAGGAATCGGGGCTAAATGTCAACCGGTACGATATTTTTCTGTAAAGGGATCGTTCAGGCGATCGGTTGATAGAGTGTACAGAGTTCAGAGTACAGATTGATTCGTGGCGTTACTGGCAGCGAAACAATGACGGCATTTCATTGAACAGTTGATTCTATATGGAGCGTATTCACGACAATTTATCTGTACTCTGCACTCTGTACTCTGTACTCTCGTTCTCCATCAGCTCGAAAAATGGAACGTCTGAACAGTTACAATAAGCCTTCATACAGCAAATCCCGGATGGCGGGATGGAATTCGTAATAGGCCCGGTTCATGTTCAGGACGTGCTGGACATAGAAGGCGGCCAGGTGGTTGTCCGGGTCTATCATCGCCCAGGCGCCGGCGGCCCCGTCCCAGCCGAATTCCCCAACGGGGCTGCGGGAAGTGGAAGCGTCCATCAGCGTGCGCACGCCCAGGCCGTAGCCATAGCCCCGCTTGTGCTTCACCTTCAGCCAGTCCGTCCAGGCGGGGCCAAACTGCCGGTTGCGGCGCATGTCATCGATGGATTGCTGTGACAGGATATGCGCGCCGCTGGCCCCCACACCGCCGTTGGCTAAAGCGTCCGCCAGCAGGATATAGCTGTCCGCGTCTCCCATCAGCCCGCCGCCGCCGCTGTCATAATGGGGCATGGAAGCCAGGCTGTCCCGGCGGTTGGGAATGGATGCGATGTTTCCGCGTTCGTCCACAGTGTACTGGGGAGCCAGGCGCGATAACTGCTCCGCGTTGGGATGGAAGGTCAGGTTTTGGATGCCCAGGGGTTCCAGAACGTTTTCCTTTGCCAGTACGCTCAGGGGCTTGCCGGTCACGACTTCCACAATCGCCCCCACAACGTCGTGGCACAGGCTGTAGCGGAAGCCCAGGCCGGGATCGAAATGCAGGGGCTTTTCCGCAAAGCAGTTCACCAGTTCGACGGTGCCCGCCTCTCCCCCGCGCTCTTTGATCTTCCGCTGGATGGCAGGCGCGGTCAGGTCATAATCCAGCCCGCCCTGCATCGCCATCAAATGCTCCAGGGTCAGCGCCGTTTTCGCGGGGCGCACCGCGTCCCCTTCCTGAACGGTCAGATGCCCGAAGGCGGGAAGATACTCTGAAACCGGGTCGGACAGGCGCAGCAGCCCTTTTTCGATCAGCTGCATGGTCACGGTCATGGTGAGCACCTTGGTGGCGGAATAAAGCCAGTAGGTCTCCCCGCCCTTCGCTTCCCCCGCGGTATGCCGGTACATCTCCCGATGATCCTTCCACACGATCATCTCGCACCCCGGCACACTCTCTCCGGGCAGATGATCCAAATACTCCGTCAGTCTGCTGAAATCCATTGTACAACGCCTTCTTTCAGCTATCAGTATAACACACTCCATACATATGTCCAGCGAAAAATGAACTCAGTATAAAACTCCTCACTCCTAACTGAAACCAAGGAGGCTTCTATGAAGATCATCTCTGTTGAATGGGGCCGGGTATCCATCCCGCTCAGAACGCCCTTCAAGACCGCGCTGCGCACCGTGGCCAGCGTGGAGGACATTATCGTGAAGCTCACCGCCGACACCGGCGACGTGGGCTTTGGCGAAGCGCCGCCCACCGGGGTCATCACCGGCGACACGGCGGAAGCCATCTGCGGGGCGATCGAACACCACATCGCCCCAGCAATTCTGAATCAGGAGATCGATGACTTTGAGGGCGTCACCGGTAAGGTGCAGGCCGCTTTAGTGCATAACACCAGCGCGAAAGCTGCGGTGGACATGGCCCTGTGGGATCTGTACGGAAAGAAACTGAACGCCCCCGTGTTCCGGCTGCTGGGCGGCGGGAAAACCCACATCGTCACCGACATCACCGTCAGCGTGAACCCGCCGGAGGTCATGGCCCGGGACGCGGAAATCGCCATCCAGCGGGGCTTTGACTGCATCAAGGTGAAGGTGGGCGTGAACCCGGCGCTGGACGTGGAGCGTCTCGCCGCCATCCGCGTCGCTGTGCCCAAAGAAACCGTGCTGCGCATCGACGCCAACCAGGCCTGGACGCCCAAGGAGGCTGTGCGCATCCTGAACGGCATGCAGGAAAAGGGTCTGGACATCGAGCTGGTGGAGCAGCCCGTAAAGGCCCACGACCTGGAAGGGCTGAAATACGTCACCGAGCGCAGCTTCGTGCCGGTGCTGGCGGACGAATCCGTGTTCAGCCCCATGGACGCCATGAAGATTCTGCAAATGGGCGCTGCCGACCTGGTGAACATCAAGCTGATGAAGTGCGGCGGCATCACCAACGCGCTCAAAATCACCACGCTCGCCGAGCTGTACGGGGCCCAGTGCATGATCGGCTGTATGCTGGAAGGGCCGGTGGCCGTCAACGCCGCCGCGCACCTGGCCTGCGCCAAGGGCGTGATCACCAAATTCGACCTGGACGGCCCCATGCTCTGCGCCGCCAACCCCGTCCACGGCGGCAGCCGGTTCGAGGGCAAGGACATTTTCATGAGCGAAGAACCTGGGCTGGGGGTAACGGGGGTGGACGGCGTTGTTCCGCTGGGACAAGTAAAATAAAAACACGCAGGAAGGGAGTCAGAATATGCCTGACCGTTATCTTGAATCCCTGGTTTGTCCTTTGCCGAAGGACATCGCGGCCTTGAAGGGCGCGGGGGAATTTGACCTGGCTTTGCAATTGATCGAACGCAGGCTGAAGGAGCCGCTGCCGGAGACGCTCAAAACCCGGCTGGAAACAGAGCGTTTTCTTCTGCCGAAGCTGGCGGGCAGCTATACCCTGTCCCATGAAGAACTGCTGGCGGAAATGCAGAAGCGGGTGCCGGACTTCACCGCCGATGAGCTCAACGAACTGCTGGTGAACGGCAAGCTGGATTTTATTTATGTGAACGGCCAGCGGCGGTATTTCAACCGGATGCCCGGCTCCCTGCTGAAAGCCATCCCGTCCTTGAAAAAGCGCGCCCTGCCCGACAGCGGCGCACAGACCGACCTGGACGGGATCATCCGCCGCATGAAGCAGCGGGACGTGGTGTTCCGCTACCGCCTGC
>CADBCX010000239.1 GCA_902793245.1 uncultured Eubacteriales bacterium
CGGCGATCTGTTCCGCGCTTCGGAGTGCCGGGACATGGGGCGTTTCAGCCTCATGCTGGGCCGGGGGCTGGCGGTGAACCCCGCGCTGGCCCAGGAAGCCCGGGGTGGCGACGGCCTGACCGTGGATTCCCTGGACCTGTTCCATGACCGGCTGTACCGGGAATATCTCAAATGGTGGCCGGAACACGCGGTCGTCGGGCGGATGCACGGCGTGATGTATTATCTTCTACAGGCGCTGGACTGCCCCGCGCCTGTACAGCGCGCCCTGCGGAAATCCGTCTCCGTGGAGGAATACGCTGAGGCGGCTGGCAGGGTGTTCTCGCAAAGCGTTTTGGCCCGGGACATTCATTTTGCCTGTTGAAGCGCCGCGGCGGCGCGGTAAAATATCAATTGCTTTTTTATAAGTTCCATGATATAATGTACTTCGTAATTTTTTGCCTTATGATACCGGATGGAGGGAAACAGATTGGACACGAATGAGCGCGGACAAGAACAAAATATAACGCTCGCGAAAGACGCCCAGATCAACGTGATGGTCAATACAACCAATTCGGACGATGCTGAAATCAATCTGGGCAATGTTTTTCATTCCATGAAGCAAAAGCGGCGGGTCTATGCCTGGGTGATCGCACTTTGCCTTTTGGCCGGAATCTGCGCGCCGCTGCTGATGTATCAGTTTTCCAAGCCGAAGCTGACCGTCGCCTCCGTGGTCACGCTCAATTATGATGTAATGGTTCCCACTGTTCAGAATGGGGTCGCGTCTTTCCTGGCCGTTCCCGTGACGGATCTCACGGCGCCGGACGGAACTGAGCTGGATCTTTCCCAGATTTTGTCTTCCTATGTGCTCAATAACGCGCTGACAGGCATGAATCTTTCCTGCCCCATTTCCGTCAGCCAGCTGCGTTCCAATCTGAACATCCAGCGGGTGCTGAATGAAGACAGCCGACGCGCCCAGGAACTTGCCGCGAAAATGGCCGAGGAAAAAAACGCGGGCGTTTTCAGCCAGGCGCAAAGCATCGAGCTGGCCTATGACAGCAAATTCATCGTGTACCTGACCAATGGATTTGAGGATGAAAACGGCAAGTCGCTTCTGTATCTCGAGTCTGACGAGCTTCGGCTGCTCCTCAACCGCGTGCTGGACGCTTACAACGATTACCTGGTGCTCACTTACGCGGACATGAAACTGCCCGAGGACTCTTTCTCAGTCATCGAACCGCAGCAGCTGGATATTCTGGAAAGCCTTGAACTGCTGCGCTCCGCCGTGGATGGGCTGAACGATTACTGCGAAAATAAGCCGGAATCCGTCAGGGCTTACCGTTCCTGGAAAACCGGACGAACGCTGGATGATTGGTACCAGGCTTTGCAGACCAACAGGGAAGTCTCCGTTGACTATTTGTATTCATACGTTTACACAAACAGCATCGTGAAAAACCGGGATACTATGCTGGTGAGTTACCGGTTCCAGCTTCGAAACGCGCAAAGCAAGCTGGATACCATCAACAAAAACATTGAAACGGTTGCGTCCATCCTGAAAAACTACAAAAACGACGACATCTTCGTTTCCATGCAGGAAAGCGACTCCTCAAAATCCACCAGCACGACCACCGATTACTTTAACCGCCTGATTCTGGAGCAGGCCACAAACTATCAGAAAGCCGCGGAAATGGAAGTCGTGATCGCCGACCTGAACGATAAAATCGCCAAGCTGGATTCCAGCGAAAACAGCTCCGCTGTACTGAGCGCGCAGGAAGAAATCCTGGAAGAAGTGGAAAACGCCATTGAAAACAGCCGCCAGCTTTACAGCCAGATCAAAACCCATATGGAGGAAGTGCATGAAAGCTTCCAATTCACGCATTACCTCTCGCACACCTCCGCCCAGGGAAAAGAGCGCGGATTCCTGGCAGCCAACATGACCCCGATGTTGATTGGCCTGGCCGTGGGCGCGCTGGCAGGCTGCGGCATTTGGTTCTGCTCCGCCCTCATCCCTGAGCTGATTCAGACCAACCGCCCGAAGAAGGCTGAGAAGGAGGTGGCTGCGTAATGGCCGCCAACAAGAATCGCTGGATAAAAATCTCTGCCCTGGTGTTGATTGTATGCCTGATTGCGGGGCTTGCCCTTTCCTTTTTCCGGTTTAAGAATGCCCATTACCGCACCTTTGCCTATTCCAATATCCAGTTTTCGTTTGACGGGGCCGCTTCCGGCATCGCGCCGAACGGCGAAATGCTCGATATCAACGATCTTCTCTCGGACGCTGTGATCGGCGAAGCGCTGGCCGCCGCCGGCATGGAAGGCCGCTATACCGTGGAACAGATTCGCAGCCAGATGGAAATTAGCGGCAGTTACCCCCCCGACATTAACGAACAGCTGATGAATTACGAATCCCTGCTGGATTTTAACGCCAACCGCGGGCTTTCGCTCACTTCATTCCATCCCACGCTTTTCACCGTCAAGCTGTACCACGATTTTGACGAAAGCATTTCCCGGGCCGATCTGGAAAAGCTGCTGCAATGTGTCATGACTTCCTATGAAGCGCATTTCAACAAAGTGTATTCCATGAACCTGGGCAGCACGGAGATCAGCTACGACCTGTCCGAATACGATTATCCGCAGCAATTGACCATCCTGTCCCGGTTCATGGAGCAATCCCTTGGCTATGCGGAACAGCTGTATGATAAAGCGCCGACCTTCTTATACAACGGAATCAGCTTTAATCATATATACGTGCGCCTGAACAATCTGATTAATAACGATATTGCCGGCCTCAACGCGGGCATCACCATGTCCGCCGCCGCCAAGAATACCTCCAGGCTGCTCACCCTGTATCAGTACGAGATCCGCAGCCTCTCCAACAAGCTGGAAAAGCAGAACGAGTGCCTGAAGAATCTGGACGAGCTGATCGCATCCTACGACAAGAACGAAATCATCTACCTGTCCACCGCCGATTCCCTGACCAAGATCGACGGCAACTCCTCCGAAACCTACGATGAGCTGGTCTCCAAGCGGAAAGACGTGGCCGACGGTATCACCCAAATCATTGTGAAAAGGGATCAGTACTATCTTCTGCTGAACGACCTGCTGAAAAGCAGCGGCAGTGCGGAGCAAGACCTAACCGCAGTTCCGTTGACGGAAATAAGCCAGGAGGAGCTCGAGGCCATCGTCCTGCCCACCACCAAGGATACCGAACAAAAACGAACCGCTTTGGACGCGAGCATCGAACTGCTGGTGGAAAAATACCGCGCGGTCATGGACGACTTTTCCAAGCTTGTCGCCGCTTTCAACACGCAGCTTATCAACGAATCCTCCCTGCAGATTGTCGGCAAAGGATACTCCGCGCCAAAACTGATTTCCGGCGCATTTGCCTCCACGGTGATCAAAACCGCCGGCCCTTTCTTCTGCGTTGGCCTCATGATCTGCCTGGTGATCATCATCGCGGATCGCAGGAAGAAAGAAAAAGCCGCCTGATGCAGTATTCCGCCGCGCCTCGCATCATTCACATACATTCACTGAATGACAGATTTCAGGCTATCCGCTTGAAATCTGTTTTTTACATTCTTTTATCCAGTCGACAGCTATACCGGGAAGGACAAAGGCCGGCGGGGCGCTGCCGTACTGCCATTCTCTTCTGAACTATTAACAAGGCTTGGTATGAAGAACAATAAAGGGATACGCCGGGTGCTTAGCTCCGGCGTATCCCTCTGTGTTTTCCTTCACAAATCAGAGGCGAATCGTATGAACGTCAAACTGGTGCGAACACATTAAATGCGTTTTGACAGCGTTTCGGGATTGGACGCATAGATGAGGGCGATATCGCGGGTAATGCGTCTCTCGCGGACGAGGCGGGCAAGTTCGGCATCCATGGAGAGCATGTTCTTGTCACTGCCGCCATAGATCACGTTGTCGATCTGGTGGGTGCGTCCGTCGCGGATCATGTTCTGGATGGCGGGATTCACCGTCATCACCTCAAACACGGGGATGCGCTTGCCGTCAAGCGTGGGAATGAGGCGCTGGGAAACGACTGCTTTCAACACCATGGACAGCTGCACGCGGA
>CADBCX010000240.1 GCA_902793245.1 uncultured Eubacteriales bacterium
ACTGTGCTTGATCTCATAAATCTCACAGGACGCGGCAGCCGGGTCAAAGAGGGGCAGAAGATCGCCGATATCAATCCCACCATGGGACAGGAGGAATGTTATACCATTTCTGACAAGGCGCGTTGTGTAGCCGGTTCCGTCCTGATGGCGGTCATGGTTTGGCATAGCAAACGCCCCAAACACAGATTTTTTGGTCGTGGTTAATATGTGGGAAACACTGCTGAACTTTATCTTTCCACCGCATTGTCCCCTGTGTCATGCCTATGTGGAAGAGCGCGGCCTTTGGTGTCCGCATTGTTTGCAGGAAACGTTAAAATTACAAAGATTGCCCCTAAAAGTGCCCATGCAGAAAGCTATTGCTGAAGCATGGGCTTTTGGCGTGTACCGCGGCGGCCTGAACTTCGACGCCTCCACCGTGGCGCTGTACAACAACGTCGTCACCGAAATGGCTGAGGCCGATGCCGCCGTGCGCGGCGTGCCCGCCATCCCCATGACCATCCTCTCCAACCCCATTTCCGCCGGTTTCCCCGACGCGCCCGGCCTGGCCGCCGCTGTGATGGGCGATGGCAACTATGACGCCATCCGCGATTACGCCGAAGTCGACCGCCAGATGTGGGTTGCCCAGGGCATCAACGCCATGTACGGCCCCCAGGTGGACCTGGTGACCGATCCCCGCTGGCCCCGCAACCTGGAAACCTTCTGCGAACGTCCCGAAGTGACCGCCGGCATCATCACCGCGCTGATTGACGGCTACCACATGGGCACCGACGGCATGAAGCCCGGCGCTGTTGCGCTCTCCGTCAAGCACTTCCCCGGCGACGGCGCTGCGGAAAACGGCTTTGAATCCCACACCGCCCAGGGCCAGTGGCGTCTGTATCCCACCGAAGGCTCCCTGGAGAAGTACCAGCTGGTCGCTTTCCAGGCCGCCATCGACGCCAAGTGCGGCTCCATCATGCCCTGCTACTCCCGCGACGCCGCGGATGACCGCTCCGCTACCCAGACCTATCGCGGCCATGAAGTGAAGGTCAACCAGCTGGGCTCCGCCTACAACTACGAAATCATCACCACCCTGCTGCGGGATGTCATGGGCTTTGACGGCTACGTGAACACCGACTCCGGCATCGTCACCGGCCAGACCTTCGGCGTGGAAGACCTGTCCATGACCGAACGCTACGCCAAGCTCATCGCCGCGGGCAGCGACGCCATCGGCTCCGGCCTGCGCACTGACCTGGTGATCGAAGCTGTGGAAACCGGCATCCTGGCCAAGGAAGACCTGGATCGCGCCAACATCAACCGCGCCACCTGCATCTTCGAGCAGGGCCGCTTCGACAACCCCTATCTGGACTATCTCAAGGCCGACGAAGTCCGCGCCACCAATCTGACGACCGCGGCGGATCAGGCCTACGCCCTGCACCAGAAGGCCGTCGTGCTCATGAAGAACCATGAAAACGCCCTGCCTCTGGCCGCCAACGCGGGCACCAAGCTGTTTATCGGCTCCTACACCGGCAGCGGCGAGGACGAAGATATGCTGGCCGCGCTGAAGGAACTCTTCACCGCCCAGGGCTTCGAGATCGTGGATAAGGCGAAGGAAGCCGAGGTCGCTTACTTCTACGTCCAGCCCAAGGCCACCAACTCCACCAACGGTTCTTCCTCCGAAGGCGTGCTGAGCCTGGTGGAAGACTACGAAGTGGACGAGCGCGAAATGTCCGGCGGCGGCCAGGGCTTCGGCCAGGGCGTGGTCGCTTCTCAGAAGAAGACCGGCGAAAAGATCGAGGTCACCACGGTGGCCGAAATGAAGAAGCTGGTCAAGGCGGCGGACGCCGTGCATGAGAACGGCGGCAAGGTCATCGCCACCGTCGTGTGCACCTCTCCCTGGATCCTGACCAACCTGGAGCCCTACTGCGACGCGCTCCTGGCCCAGTACACCACCTCCGGCGCTTCCCTGAACAACGCCCGCAAGGCCCAGGTGGACGTCATCACCGGCGCGTTCAATCCCACCGGCAAGCTGGCCGTGACCATGGTTTCCTCCGAAGACGTGATCGCCCTGACCTACACCGAGAACGAGGACGGCACCTATCTGGAAACCTGCGCCGCGCCCAACGACGTGCCCGGCTATGACAAGGATCAGTACATCGATCCCGCCATCCTGGCCAACGTCAAGGGCGGCAGCTACGCCTATCAGGACGCCGATGGCAACTACTACTTCTCCGGCTTCGGCCTGAGCTACTGATTCTGATTTCCTGCGGACAGCAGGAAGAAGAACCAACCCCGGCGAACAGTATCCATACGGTGCTGTTCGCCGGTTTTTGTCAGGAGGAAGTTCTAAGTTCCAAGTTCTTAGGAGTTCTATCCCCCATCAACTACAAACATACGGAGGAAAAACGCCATGGCCCTGCACGTGATGGAAGAAGCGAACCGCTGCCTGCAATGCAAAAAGCCCCGGTGCCAGGAGGGGTGTCCCATCCACACCAACATTCCGGAGGTGATTCGGCTCCTGAAAAACGGAAAGCTGAACGAAGCGGGCTGGATGCTGTTTGAAAACAACCCCCTCACCACGGTCTGTTCCCTGGTGTGCAACCACGAAAACCAGTGCGAGGGGCACTGCGTGCGGGGCATCAAGGAAGCGCCGGTGCACTTCTCGATCATCGAGAACTACATCTCCACCACCTACGCCAACCAAATGGTGAAAGGCCCTGCACCAGCCAATGGGCGCAAGGCCGCAGTCATCGGCGCGGGCCCGGCAGGCCTGACCATCGCCATCATCCTGGCCCGGAAAGGCTACAAGATGACCATCTTCGACAGCCGGGACAAGATCGGCGGCGTGATGCGCTACGGCATCCCGGATTTCCGCCTGCCGGACTCCGTGCTGGACGATATGGCTTACCGCCATTTGGAACTCAAGGGCATCCAGTTCCGGCCCAACACCTACATCGGCAGCGCCATCACCATCGACGACCTGTTCCGGGACGGCTACCAGAGCGTGTTCGTGGGCGCGGGCCTGTGGAAGCCCCGGAAGCTGAACATCCGCGGCGAAAGCCTGGGCCATGTGACCTACGCCATCAACTATTTAGCCAGCCCCGGCGCGTTTCGCTTGGGCGAGCGCATCATGGTCATCGGCACCGGCAACAGCGCCATGGACTGCGCCCGCACCGCCATCCGCCACGGGGCCCGGTACGTGTCCTGCGTAAACCTCACCGACACCCTCACCGCCAGCCAGTACGAATCCAGCTACGCCAGGCTGGAGGGCGTGGACTTCATCTACAACAAGTGTACCCTGGAAATTCGGGAGGACGGCGTGATTCTGGCCGACAGCCAAAAAGACGAAAGCGGCAGGATCGTTCCCGTTCCCGGCACCGAAAAGCTGTATCCCTGCACCGGGGTCATTATCGCCGTGAGCCAGGGGGCGGAAAGCAACATCGTCACCACCACCCGGGACATCGACACCAGCAAGTCCGGCTTGCTCACCGTGGACGCCGACGGCCACACCAGCCGCCCCGGGGTCTTCGCCGCGGGGGACGCCGCCAGCGGTGCCCGCACCGTGGTGGAAGCCGTCGCCAACAGCAAGCGGGTGGCAGAGGCCATGCACGAATACATGCAGAGCCTGCCCCTGCCCGTCACCACCGATTATCCCGACGCCCCCGTGGTGGAAGCCGTGGAAGCCGCAGCCCAGGCGGAACAGACCCTGTAATCGCACCTGCCCAATTTTGCAGATGAAATATTTACTTTTCATTTCGGGCGGTGTATACTGGAAAAAAACGGGGAGGTAGGGCATACATGCATAAAACGGCTGAATTTCTGCGGAGCTGCGGTGCGGTTTACCTGGCTGCCGTGGACGGCGGCCAGCCTCGGGTGCGACCCTTCGGCGCGCTGGACGAATTTGAAGGCAAGCTCTATTTCCGCCGCGCCGGAAGCCTGGAGCTTTTGATAGATCAGCATTCTGCCCACGGGGCGCCTCAGGGCGCCCCGTCATTTCTGTGACGAGGTAAAAACAAATGATTGATTTTGCCAGGCTGCCTGATC
>CADBCX010000241.1 GCA_902793245.1 uncultured Eubacteriales bacterium
TTCCATGCCAGAGTTTTCAGACAACTGTATTCCATCAAGTAGCTAAAAAAGTTGAGACTCCGGTAATTGCTCGCAAGAGAATAGTAATTGCATAAACCGCGCAGTTCCGCGTCGAATGCCGTTACTATTTCCAAGTCTGTATTCCCCGTCATCTTCACTCTGGCTACAGGTACAAGTCGTCCATTATCCTTCCTTTGGCACACTATTTCATGCTCGAAAAGGTATTTTTCAATCTTGTCCTTTAATGGAATCAGCAATTCCACGGTATTATTCATGGTTCTCTGTTTGCAGTTTTTCCAAGGCTTGACTTGCTGGTCTCTCCGTATGCGCACATCATACCCAAGGAAACGGGCAGTTTCATTGCTGTGTGTTATCAGGGTCTTTTCCTGGCTGAGTTCCATTTTCAGTCCATTATGGATAAACTCCGTGAGCTTTCCTTTTATCCACTCGCAATCCGCTTTGTTGCCGTTTACTGCAATTAAGAAATCGTCTGCATACCGCACATATTTCAGCTTTTTATCATTACAAAGTTTTGCCGGGGTTTTGCGTATTTCTTTCCCCAATTCTTTGTATTGAGCAATCAGCCTGTCCCTTTCTGCACCATCATCGCGCCGTTCAATTTTTTGTTTTGTCGTGGCACGCTGGCTTTGCAGTTGCCTGTATTCCGGCGTTAGGGTGTACGGCGTTTTCTTGTTTTCTTCTTCCTTTCTTTGCTGAACTTCACTGGGTTTCGTTGTGAGGAGTTTATACATTTCGGTATCCTTGGGAAAATGATCCTCAAATGGGATGATGGTGTTGCCGAAGAACAGCAGCCCTTCGCCGGAACCTACGTTGGTCACGTGGGATAACTGATGGGGCGAAAGGTTCAGGTGTTCTGTCAGCGCTTTCCGGTCGCCGGGAGCCTGGGACAGCATATAAATGAAGCTGGTGTTGTCCAGGATGTTGTCTGTGCCTTGCTGTCCGGTCAGATCCTTGATATTCTGGGTGATACCGGTGGGAATTCCGCCCCACTTCCTGAATCGCTTCCAAATCTGTACGGAATAAGCAGCGGTTTGGGGTTCTTTCAGCAAAATATGGAATTCATCCATATAGTACCGGGTGTATTTTCCGCTGTCCCGGTTGGCTGCCAGACGGTTCCACACCATTTCCTGCACGATCAGCATTCCCATCTTTTTCAGCTGTGTGCCCAAATCCTTAATATCAAAGCACACCACGCGGTTCTTGATATCCACGTTGGTATGGTGATTGAACAGGTTCAGGCTGCCGTTGACGTAAATATCCAGCGCGTCGGCCACATAGTCTGCCCGTTCGTTGTGCATATCCCGCAGGGCTTCGTACAGGTCGCCCAGGATGGGCAGGTTTTCGGGCTTGGGGTCCTGGAAATATCGCTGGTAAATCTTTTTCAGCGCGTAGTCGATCACGCTCTTTTGCACCGCTTCCAGGCCGTCCTTGCCGCCCAGAATCATTTCGCAGAGGGACAGGATGAACTCCGCTTTCATGGACAGCGGGTCGTCGTCCTTGCTGTAGTTTTGCAGATCAAGGTCCAGGGGGTTGATGTAGTGCTTGCTGTTCGGCGCGATGCGGATGACCTGGCCCTTCATGGCTTTGACCAGGGAATAATACTCGCCCTCCGGATCACAGATGATCACGTCGTCATGGGTGAACACAATCACAAACAGCATTTCCCGCTTGGCGGCAAAGGACTTGCCGCTGCCGGGGATGCCCAGGATGATGCCGTTGGCGTTGCTGCCGCTTTTCCTGTCCACCATGATGATGTTGTGGGACAGGGCGTTAATGCCGCAGTACAGCGCTTCCGGTGTTTTCTGGAATAACTCCATGGTGGTGAAGGGGATCAGCACCGCCACGGCGGAAGTGGTCATGATACGCTGGATTTCGATACGGTTCATCCCTAAAGGCAGGGAGGAAACGAATCCGTCTTCCTGCTGGAAATCCAGGTTGATGATAGGGCACTCCTTGGGCTGGGTGACGGCCTTCACCTGATCCAGTACAGTTTTCAGCTTGGCTTTGGTTTCGGCGGTGTTCATCACCAGCATGGTGAGCATGAACATCTTCTGGTCTTTGTTTTGCAGCATATCCAGGATTTCACGGGCCGCCTTCCCGTACAGATTCAGGTCGGAGGGCAGGATGTCAATGTCATAGCCGGAACGGGATGCTTTCATCTGCTCGTCGATCTTTGTGCGGTCCAGGTCGGACAGTTTCTGCTTGATCACCTTCACCGCCTCGGCCTGGTCATACGCCTGGATGTGCATGGTGACGATCATGCTGTTGTCCAGGGTCAGCAGGTCCGCCAGCAGACGGTCATCCAACCGGGAAGCCAGAATTTGCACTGCCGAAACAGTACAGTATTTTTCACCCATGCGGAAGATTCGGTTTTCCCGGAACTCCATGCCGTCCGGGGCAATGAAGTCCTTGGTGGAAAGACCGGTGACAGGCAGCCACTTCCAGTCAAAGCTGAACTTATCCCGTTTGTCCAGATGGAGAATGGTATGCAGCAGCCAAAGGCGTTCTTTGCCGTTCAGGGTTTCATGCGCGCAGCCCAGCCGCCGCAGATGCTCATTGATGCCGCCTTCCACCTGATTGAGATGCAGCTTCGCGGCACGGAGGTTATCCGCCGTCACCGTGAAAGTGCAAAACTTCATCCGCGCGTCGTCATTGCTGCCCATGGCGTACATGGATTCCAGGAACGCTTTTGCTTCTTCCGCGATCTGGTCGAACTCCTCATCGTGGGGCAGCGGGGTGAAATCGTAGCCCGTTTCCACCGCGCCGCTTTGCAGGTTCACGAAGCTGAACTGGAAATGCACGGAGGGGTCGAAGAAATTGAGGAAATCCCCCCATTCGTCCAGCACGGTCAGCTTTTCGTCGTGGTGGGAAAGTTGGTAGTTGATGTCGTAATACTGGACTGTTTTGGAGAAATGGGTATCGTCTACCTGGCAAATGCCGTCCGGAAACATCTTCTTGTAGGGAATGGTTTCCTGGGCTGTGCCGGGGCCATGGCCTTTCTTCCGCACTTTGGCGACGGCTTCATTCAGCCGCTTTCGCTCGGCGCGGGTCAGCTTCACTTTTTGTTTTTTCTTACGCCGGGTTGTTACCGGCTTTTCTCTTTTTTTGAACAGACGCCCGAACAATGGCTTTCACCTCCTTGTCGAAATCCGCCTGCTTGTGCAGGGCAGTATAAAGATTGTTGGTCTTGAAGGGACGCTTCTTGCTACGCCGGAACCGCGCCTCGATGAAATAGTGGGCGATTTTTTCCAGCGGCTGTCCGTTCTTTTCATACAGCGCGAACAGGAAGAAGGGCGTCATGACGCCGATCATGAGCAGCATCGACACCGTGCGGGGCAGCGCGTCCCGGGTGAGAAAGTACAGCGGCACACCCACCAGCGCGCCGCCGCCAAAGCAGCACAATTGCCGCTTGGTCAGGTTGAAAAGGAATTTGGTTTTGATTTTCATCAAATCCTTGGGAACGTCGGCATAAATAATGTCGTTCATAAAGATACTCCTTTTGAAGCAAAGGGTTAGTGCGCATTAAAGATTGCGCGGGATAAGCTGCTGGTTTTGAACAGCGCGAAGCACAGCAGCACGGAATAGCCGATACAGGTCCAGATGGCGGCGATCACATCGGTGTCCACCGCAATGGTGCGCACCAGCGCGGCGTAAATGGCCACGCACACGATGATGAGGAACGCCTGGAAGCCCAGGGCCAGCAGCGTGCGCAAATAGTTCTGTCCCATCTGGCCCCATTCTCTGTTGGCCATGGTGGCCAGCGGAATCGGCGCGATGGATGTGACCAGATAAATTTCGATCATGCGTCCATAGATTACCACGAAGATGCAGATAGTCATGGCCCAGGAAATCAGGCTGATAATAGCCGTCTGCGACCACAGCGTGAACAGCGGCCCAAGCTCCATGGAGCGCAGCCCTGCCTCCATGCCGCTGACCACACTGGACAAGTCCAGATCAGCGTTGG
>CADBCX010000242.1 GCA_902793245.1 uncultured Eubacteriales bacterium
GCTGCGTCTGCTGCCGTCCTTTTCGCTTCCGTGCTTCCTGCTCTCCTTTCGGATGTTGTTCTGCCATAGCAGCGCCGCGATCCCCAGTGTTTTCATCGCTCCCATGAACCGCTGCTGACCTTCTTTTTCCTGCTTGCTTTTCTCTCCGTTCTGGTGTAACATGGTTGTGGGCATCTCCTCTCGGTGGATTTGGTGCAGACAACCTTATTTTACCAGAGTTTGATGCCTTTTTCCTTGTCAACTGTTTCATTTTGGGGTTATTCTTTCAGATATCGTCTCTCTTTCTAGTGCGTTTCGTTATGGGAAAGTTGAGTTATAACAGATGAAAAATCATAATGCAAGCCCCAAATTGGAAATCTGGTGCTTTTTTTGCCGCTGTTTTCATCCTTCCTTTCCTAACTCAACGCAAAAAGAGTGTGGAAGGAAACACATGAATCATCACCGGCGCGGGGATAAAACGTCATGTATTTTCTTTTCCCCTATTGATAATATGGTCTGAATCTGATATAATTTACACAAAAAAGGGAGGCATGACGCACGCCTCCCAAATAAGAAAAGAGGGAGCATCGATGAAAGCCCTAATGAGTCTGTTGCTTGTCGCAGTGATGGTTCTCACATTGCTGCCCACAGCCGTGGCGGAAAACACGGAAGCGCCGCGCGGCTACTTCCCCTATCCCGCGGAGCTGGAAAACCTGCCGGAAAATCCCAGCCTGCCGGATCTGTTTGAATTCTTCGACAAATCCGCCGACCCGGACGGCAGCGGACGGGTGGAGACCCCGGAGGAATGGGACGCCCGCGCCGCGGAAATCAAGGACATGGCGCAGTATTACCTGTACGGCAGCCGGCTTGACCCGCTCAAGAGCGACACCACCGTGACCGCCGTGCGGGAAAACTACGCTTACAACTGGGCCGACGGCGTGATGAACGGCGCGCCCGGCCCCTGGGGCTACAGCGCGCTGCCCAACCTGCCCGAAGGCGCGGTCACATACCGCGCCATGGACTTCAGCCGCTGGGGCATGGGCATGGTGTACGCGGATATCGCCCCCGCCGCTGACTTTGTGTACCACGGCGAGGACTTCACCGGGGCCGAGGGCCTGGCTCCCTGGAAGGAAGGCGACACCTGGGAGCAGCACACTGACGCCGTGACCCGCGTCACCCTGCCCACCGTCACCGTGGAAATGCTCATCAAGGACACCAACCCGGACAACGCGGCCTATGTGTCCGAAGCCGCCAAGGAAGGCGTCACCTGGACGTTCAACGTCCGCTTCCCCGCCGAGGCCCCGACGGTGGACGGCGTGGTGCGCGATACGAAAGCCAGCCGCCACGGCGCCGGCTATCCGCTGGTGGTCGCCATCAGCGGCCTGACCGAACAGCAGATCGTGACCCTGAACGATAACGGCTACGCCTACATCCAGGTCAACGACACCGCCGACCCGGACAACGGCCAGGTGAGCGTATACGAAAAGCTGTATCCGCCCAAGGACATTCTGGTGCATAACGACAACACCACCGAAACGGAATACATGCTGGACAGCGGCGACCTGATGCACTCCGGCTGGATCGCCAGCCGCGCCCTGGACGCCATTGAAAACTACATGCTCCTCTCCGCCGGGGAGAAAGCGGTGCTGAACGAGAACGTCATCCTCCCGGACATCGACGTGTATTCCTCCGCCGTCACCGGCTGCTCCAACAACGGCAAGCGCGCCCTCATGGCGGCGCTGTACGACACCGGCGACAACGGCGACACCCGCTTTGACATCGTGGCCCCCGACGATTCCGGCGCAGGCGGCACTACGGGCTTCCGGTATGTGACCGAAGGCGAGCTGTTCAGCTACGAGCCCCCGGTGCAGAACCAGGGCGGCGGCGTGGTGGTGCATGACTTCGCCTACGGCCTCAATGAAACCATGCAGCGCGCCGTGCAGAACACCGGCGAAGACCACTGGTTCCTGGATCGGGCGCAGATCTTCACCGTGCGGCCCGACCTGGCGGACAACACCCCCTTCGACACCCATTCCATCCTGGCCTCCTTCGCCACGCCCAGGGAAGAACGCTATCTGCTCACCTGGACCGGCGAAGCGCAGGACGCCTGGGGCAACCATCCCGACACCATCCTGAACATGCTGGCCGCCCAGGAAGCCTTTGAGTTCGTCGGCCAGGGCGGCAACGTGATGGCCGTGGCCCGCGACCAGGCCCACGCCAACCAGGACCGCGACCTGCCCGAGCTGATGGCGGTCATGGATCACCTGTTCTACGGCGTACCCAACTTCGTGCGCAAGTATCACGCCACCCTGACCAAGGAAAACGGCCGGGACGCCATCGACGGCAACGGCACCATCCTGCCCACCAAGGAATATGCTTCCGCCGCCGAAATGACCCGCTATCCCTACTACCTGTCCTCCTCCATGATCAAGTGGTCCCGCCCCGGCAAGCACATCCTGTGGACGGATCAGAACAACGTGACCGAGGGCGTGCCCATGACCTTCCAGTTCCACACCGACGCCGCGAAAGTGGAGCTGACCCTCACCGACGGCACGGTGCTTTCCGCCGACGCCCAGGACGGCGTGGCTGAAATCGCCATCACCGCCGACCAGGCCAAGGCGGGCCGCTATACCGCCCGCACCGTGGGCGACCTGGACGAGCGCAGCATCGAAATCTGCGGCTGGACCATCAAGGATGCCCTGCGCCATGCCATCACCGACAACAGCGCCCTGGGCCACGACGCCGGTTCCGGCATCTGCTTCACCACCAAGCTGGTGAACTATGACGATCCCGCCGACCCCGTGCTGCTGTATCTGGACGGCGAACCCATCCCCACCGACATTTACGACTACGACAACAAGATCACCCTGGCCGACGGCACCGTGGTGCCCCAGAGCGGCTACCTCCAGCCCTTCGGCGCAACCCTCACCCTGTATCCCGACACCATGGGCTTCAACGTGCCGATGGGCGGCAAGGTGGTGTACTCCATGCGCAACGCCAAGATCGAAGCCCTCCAGGGCTACGTGATCAGCATGGACGTGGAACTGGAAAAGTACGAGCCCAGCGCCGGCCGCATGCGCTTCAAGACCTCCTACAACACCATCAGCACCCAGACCCCCGTGTGGGAGCCTGAACTGCGCCAGAACACCCCCGCCAAGGGCCTGCCCAAGGACGAGGATCGCTGGCCCATCCTGGGCAACTGGGTGTATGACTACGACGAAAGCGGCGCGCTCAAGCCCGTCGACGAGATCCGCCCGCTGTACACCGCGGAAAAAGAGAACGCCTACAAGGCTGAAATCACCCTGGCCGAGGCCACCGCGGACGGCTGCACCATTGCGTTCAGCCAGCCCGTGAACAAGAACGACTTCGCCCTGGCCGTCAACGTGGACGGCTACTCCTTCGCCTGGAACGAAGAGGGCACCGCCGTCACCGTCACCTACGACGCGCCTGCGGACGGGGAAGTGAGCCTGTTCGTGTTCCGCTCCGTGGATCTGGACGGCAACATGATGGGCGGCCCCGTTCATTTGATCGCAAAGTAAGTTGAAAACACATCAGGTAAATACAAAGGGGGCTGTCTTGAAAGAGACGGCCCTCTTTGTATATTGTTGACGTCTAAAGCATTAACAGCCTTGATATGAAGGATGAAAAACAAAGCAAGGGAGGAACCGCTGGGGCTATGCGCCCCAGACCCCCACCAGGGGGATGATCCCCCTGGACCCGCATCTGGCGATATTGCGCCGTTGGAATCAATCGACAGCCTCCGCCTGCCGCGCTGGGTTTTACGGAAGCTTGCGGGCTTCTGGCCCAAGAAAGCGAGGGAAAAGCGCTGGGGAAAGGAAAGCCTTCGTCCAGTTGGCTCCCGCTTCGGCTTTACTTAGTAAAGCCGAGCGGAATGAGCGTTCAAAAGGCTTTCTTTTCCCCAGCGCTTTTTCCTTGCTTTCCCGGATGCTTTGCATCCGGAATGGCGGCTTCGCC
>CADBCX010000243.1 GCA_902793245.1 uncultured Eubacteriales bacterium
CGGTTTATGCAATTACTATTCTCTTGCGAGCAATTACCGGAGTCTCAACTTTTTTAGCTACTTGATGGAATACAGTTGTCTGAAAACTCTGGCATGGAATGAGATTTACGAAACGTATTTCCTGAACATGGTGGATGACCGGGATTTGATGAGCGTGCTGACGGATGAGGAAATTGTGCCGACTCCTACGCCACAGATTATTTACGTCACCCCGGAGCCCACAGCCGCGCCTCAGCCCACGCAGCAGCCAGCTGAACCAGAAAAGAAGAAAACAGATTCATCGGCTGTCCTGCTTTTGCTGCTGATCATGCTGCTGGCGGGCGGCGGCTTCGCTGCATGGTACTTCATGAACCAGAAGAAGAATCCCGTGCCCCAGCTGCCCGAGTATGACGAGGACGAATTTGAAATGGACGAATCCGAGGAAGATAAGGATTCGAGTGAAGAAGAATAAGAATCGAAGAGCGGGCAGGCAGTCTTTCGGGGCTGCCTGCTTTTCGGAAAGGAAAAGAATATGAAGCTTATCATAGCCGAGAAGCCCAGCGTAGCGGCCAGTATTGCCGCCGCTATCGGCGTTCGGGAAAAGAAAAACGGATATTGGGAGGGCTTGAATGCCATCGTCAGCTGGTGCGTTGGGCATCTGGTGGAACTGGCTCAGGCTCCCGATTATAACCCCAAGTACACCAAATGGCGGTGGGAAGATCTGCCCATCTTGCCGGAGCAATGGAAATATACCGTATCAGACGCCACCCGGAAGCAGTTTGAAACCCTGCAAAGCCTCATGAACCGGGAGGACGTGGAAACCATCGTCTGCGCCACCGACGCTGGGCGGGAAGGCGAACTGATCTTCCGGCTGGTGTACAATCAGGCCGGGTGCCATAAGCCGGTTCAGCGCCTGTGGATTTCTTCCATGGAGGAAGAAGCCATCCGCCAGGGACTCCGGGATATGCGGGACGATACAAATTACGACCGCCTGTACGACGCAGCCCTGTGCCGTGCCCAGGCGGATTGGCTGGTGGGCATCAATGCCAGCCGGCTGTATTCCCTTTTGTATGACACCACGCTGAATATCGGGCGCGTTATGACGCCTACCCTGGCACTCATCGTCAGCCGGGAGGAAGCGATTAACCGTTTCCAGCCCGAACCTTTCTATACCGTGGAACTGAGCAGCGGCCTGACTGCGGCGACGGAGAGGCTTTCGACCCGTTCCGAGGCGGATTATATCATGCGAAAATGCCTGAACAAAGCCGCCACGGTGGAATACATCCAGAAAAAACGGCATACCGAAAAGCCGCCCAAGCTGTACGACCTGACCACACTTCAGCGGGACGCTAACCGCACATTCGGGTTCAGCGCACAGCAGACCCTGGATTACACCCAAAGCCTGTATGAAAAACGGCTGGTAACATACCCCCGCACCGACAGCCGGTATCTCACAGGCGATATGGAAAGAACACTTCCCAATCTGGCCCAAGCAGTCGCTGGGGCTTTTTTATTTACGGCGGGATTGAATCTGGCCTTTCATCCCAGTCAGGTGATCGACGACGATCAGGTGACCGATCACCACGCCATCATCCCCACCATGGAAATGGCGGAGGAAAAGCTGTCCGACCTGCCCGCCGGGGAACTGGATATTCTTCACTTGATTTCCGTGCGTCTGCTGGCTGCCCTGGGCGACGATCACGAATATGAAGAAACCACAGTCACCTTGAAATGCGAAGGGATTCTCTTTACCGCCCGGGGCAAGACGGTCACGAAAATGGGCTGGAAAATTCCCGAAGCTACTTTCCAGGGCAGTCTGGGAAGCCGTGCTGACCGGGACAGGGATTCTCAGCCTGCCCTGCCCGAACTGAAAGAAGGCCAGGAATTGTATCCTGTCACCACGATGGTGAAGGAGGGAAAGACCACCCCGCCCAAGCGCTATACGGAAGACACGCTGCTGGCTGCCATGGAAACGGCTGGCGTGGAGGATATGCCCGAGGACGCGGAGAGAAAAGGATTGGGAACCCCAGCCACCCGCGCCGGGATTCTGGAAAAACTGATTGCCTGTGGCTATGTGGAGCGCAAAGGCGACAAGAAAACCAAGTCCCTGGTGCCAACTCAGAAGGGCATTGGCATCATTACCATCCTACCTGACCTGCTCAAATCTCCCGCCTTGACCGCGGAATGGGAGACACGGCTGAAAGCCATTGAAAACGGGCGTGCGGAAGCGGAAGCATTCCTGGCTGATATTACGGCCATGCTGAAAGAACTGAGCCAGACCGCTGAGCGGGTGCCAGGCACGGATTGTCTGTTTCCCACCAATCATAAGGTCATGGGCACCTGTCCTCATTGTGACGCACCCGTGATGGAAAAGAAAGCGGGCTACATCTGCCAGAATCCCCGGTGCCACTTCGCAATCTGGAAGGACTGTCATTTCTTCACCAAGCAGGGCAAGGAAATGACCCCGGAAATGGCTGCTACCTTACTGCGAGACAGGCGAGTTTCTGTTCAAGGCTTCATATCCGGAAAAACTGGCAAATCCTATAATGCCGACGTTCTGTTGAAGGTGGACGGGGATGGCAATGCCAAGTTCAGCCTGGAATTTCCGAAAAAGCGGAAGGCATGAGAAAGAAGGTATTCCATGAAAAGAATTATTTGTTTTTTGTCAACTATCCTGTTTCTTTGTTCCTCGTTGGCTGCTTCAATGGCGGAAAACGCCCCGTTTTCCCTGCATGATGCCTATCACCTGATGGACACATTTGAAAGCCGGGAATATGAATCCGTTTGGGAAAAGAAAGCGCTGGAGAAAGAAAACTCACAGCACACCAGGGAATGGGAAAAGGAATACGGTCCATATACCCGCTGGCAGGGAGATGTGACCGCCGCTTATGTGCAGGCATACGGCTTCATGCCATCCCATGATGCATTATCTGTCAATCCACTTTCTATGCTGCCCCACAGTGAAAGCCTTTCCCTGCATGAAGCATACGAATTGGCGGCGAAAGCAGTAGCCAGGAAAGAAAAGCGCCTGCCCCGTGAAAAGCTGGACAAGTATTTCTACACCTGGGAATACTGCGTCAGCCGAGAGTTGGACTGGTTTTGGGCCCCGCTGGGAACCTGGATCATCAGCTGGTACGATTCCGCTGACCGCCTGATCTGCCGTGCCTATGTGGACGACTGCGCGCGGAAAGTCACCATCGTGTTTGATTATCTGGATCGCACACCCGACGATGAAGGAATCAAAATCTTCAAGAATTTTTAGGGAGGTAACCATGTCGGAAAAGAATCCTGTTGAGAATACTTTTCATACCTATACCCATGACCATCCAAACGATACTACGCTGAAATATACCAGAACTGATCATCGCTCAGAACTTGTGCTGACCTTTCACTCAGAAGACCACGACATTGGAAAGGAAGAAATGATTTATGGCAGCGACCGTTCCGAAACCATGGCAGATCTGATCAAGGAATTGAAAAGTGGCCTGACCTCTTTTCTTGACGCGCAAGATACTTCTTCTTTCCAGCGACAGCAAGAAGGCATCTTCTCTGACAGCATTGAAAATGAGGATGATTACTTCAGTGAATATACCAGGTCTGCGCTGTACGCCTTCGAAGCCATTCTTGAACACACAGAGCAGGAGTTACAAGGTAAATCCGTTGATACAACCTTGAAAGGAAAAAACGTTCAGGGAAAAGAGAAACAGGGCGAAAGTTTTTCATTAGGCAGTACAAGTACATCCATTGTTCCTTCAGGACTGCTTATGCCTGATTGCGGCGTAGTGATCACTAAACAAGACTTACTGAACTACGGTTATCCCTATGACGGTCTGCTGCCGATCACAAAGCAAAAAGCGTATGCGCTGTTCGATCAGGGCGCTGAACTGTATGCGCTGTATCCTCACGACGGCGCGTATCAGGTGGCAAATCACGCGGAAATATCTGTGC
>CADBCX010000244.1 GCA_902793245.1 uncultured Eubacteriales bacterium
CATCCTGGACGAAGCCCAGAACACCACCCCCGAACAGATGAAAATGTTTTTGACCCGCCTGGGCGCGTCCTCCCGCTGCATCGTCACCGGCGACGTGTCCCAGATCGACCTGCCCAAGGGCCGCAAAAGCGGCCTGGTGGAAGCCATGGACGTGCTGCGCGGCGTGGAGGGCATCAGCGTGGTGGAGCTCACCGCCCGGGATGTTGTGCGCCACGAGCTGGTACAGAAGATCGTCCGCGCCTACGAAGCGTATGAGGCGAAAGAAGGGGACGGGGAATGAAGAAGAAAGACAAAGACGGCAAAAAGCTTTCCATCCGGGAGCTTTTTCGTTCCGAAAACACCCTTCGGGTGCTGATCTGCGTGCTGGGCGTGATGGTTATCATCGGGCTGTTCGAGGTGGCTATCGTGCCCATGCGGTATAATCTGCAGGTGGGCATGGTGCCGACGACCACCATTTCCGCCACCAAGGACGTGGTGGACGAGCTGAGCACCGAGCAGAAGCGCAAGGAAGCCGCCGCCCAGGTGACGCCCACGTATCGCTTTCAGGAAGGCATCACCGAGCAGGTGATGAGCGATTTTGACCGCATCTTCGGCCAGCTCCGCGCCGTGCGCCAGTACGCCGGGACGCTGAGCGACAATTCCAGCTCCAAGGTATATACCAAGGAGGAATTGCAGTACGCCCGCGACCTGCTCACCCTGATCAACCTCTCCGATTACCAGCTCACCAGCCTGATGCGCTGCAAGACGGAGGAGCTGGAGGAAGCCTATACCCTGCTCTACGCCGTATTGCAAAGCACCATGCAGGGCCATGTGACCCAGGGCCAGGAGAGCACGGCGGTGTACAACATCCGCCAGATCGTGAATTTCCGCATCTCCATCACCCTGGGGCAGAACATTGTGCCCGCGGTGCTGAACGCCTGCATCCAGGCCAATATGCTCATCGACCAGGAAGTGACCGACGCGGCGAGGGAAGCCGCCCGGGAAGCGGTGGAGCCCGTGTTGTACAAGCAGGGCCAGAACATCGTCGTCCGGGGCCAGGGCAGGATCACCGCCAACCAGCTGGCCATGCTGTCCACCCTGGGCCTGCTGAGCAACGGCGAAGTGGACATGACCATCTATATCGGCGCCGCGCTGCTGGTGGGGCTGGTCATGGCGGTGATGCTGTTCCTGCTGGCCTACATCCGGGATAACAACGTGCTGGATGAAACCAGCAAAATCCTGCTGATGTTCACCGTGTTTCTCATCACCCTGGCGGTCAGCCTGGTGGCGCGCATCGCCAATCCCTACCTGGCCCCCACGGTGCTCTGCGCGCTGCTGATGACCGTGCTGCTGGGCCTCCGCCCCGCCGTGATCTGCAACGCGGCGCTGACCATCCTGGTGGCCGCTGTTGCCGCCGGCGGCAGCGAGGAATACGCCGAGAAAATGGTCACCATGATCATCACCGGCCTGCTCTCCGGCACGGCGGCGGCCCTGATGATGCACCGGAAAACCAGCAGGCTGTGGGTGCTTTTGTCCGGCGCGGCGGCGGCGGGGGTGGATTTCCTTTGCATCCTTGCCATCGGCCTGATGACCAACAGCGAATTGTCCGGGGCCATGGTGCATGCCGCGTGGATGTGCGGCGGCGCGCTGATCGGCGCGCTGCTGTGCATCGGGTTCCAGCCGCTGCTGGAAATGATTTTCAACCTGCCCACGCCCATGAAGCTGATGGAGCTGTCCAACCCCAACCAGCCGCTGCTGCGGCGGCTGCTGCTGGAAGCGCCGGGCACCTACCACCACTGCACCATCGTCAGCAACCTGGCGGAGGCCGCGGCTGAAGCTGTCGGGGCCAATCCGCTGCTGGCCCGTGTGGGCGGCTATTACCACGACATCGGCAAATTGAAGCGCCCTTCCTATTTCACCGAAAACCAGATGGGCGGCGTGAACGCCCACGACCACGTGGACCCCTACGTGTCTGCCGCCATCATCACCTCCCACACCCGCGACGGCGTGGCGCTGGCGAAGGCGTACCGGCTGCCCGAGGCGGTGCAGCAGATCATCGCCCAGCACCACGGCAACACGCCCGTGATGTTCTTCTACCACAAAGCATTGCAGCAGGCCAACGGCAACCCTGTGGACATTAACGTGTTCCGCTACGACGGCCGTCCGCCGACCACCAAGGAAGCCGCCATCGTGATGCTGTGCGATACCATCGAAGCCGCCGTGCGCACCATGAAAAACCCCACGCCCGAGGGCATCGAGGAGTTCATCGTCAAGCTGGTGCGCGGCAAGCTGGAGGACGGGCAGCTCAGCGACAGCCCCCTGACCCTGCGGGATATCGAGCGCATCTGCGCCGCGGCCAGCCAGGTGCTGGTGGGCGTGTTCCATGAGCGCATCGAGTATCCCGACATGGACGAAATCAAGGTGCAGCAGCAGGCGGAGAAAACCACCGCGGAAATCATGCAGGAAAAGGACGGCGTTTCCAACGGCGCGGGCAAGGAAGAATACACGGTGCCCAGGGTGAACCCCGTCGGCCCCTCCAGGCTGGTGACGGTGGAACCCATTCCCGCCGCCAAGCCCGTTTCCGTGGAAAAGCTGGTCAGCGTGGAACCGCTTCCCACCAAGGAAATGGAACGGGAACTGCTGGCGAAGGAACAAGCCGGGGCGGAACCGGAAGAAACCCCCCTGCCGCCCGAAGAGGAAGAGGACGACAAATGAGCGCGTATTTGGAAATTGTCTGGGACGTGCCTATGCCGGAGGGCGCGGACAAGCTGCTGCAAAGGACGGCGGATGCCTGCGCGCATGCGGAAGGCATCACCCTGCCGGTTTACGCCCAGCTGCGGGTGACGGACGACGAAGCCATCCGGGCCATCAACCGGGACTACCGAGGCATCGACCGGGCCACCGACGTGCTCTCCTTCCCCTCCACGGACGTGAAGCCCTCAAAAACCCTGGGCCGCTGTGAAAAAAAGCTCCTGCGGGAACGGGACGAAACGGGCCGCTGCTTCCTGGGCGACATCATCATTTCCCTGCCCCGGGCGCAGGAGCAGGCCGCGGAATACGGCCATTCGCTGGAGCGGGAGTTTGCCTACCTTACCGCCCACGCTTTATTTCACTTAATGGGCTACGACCACATGAACGACGACGACAAAGAGAGGATGCGGGCCATGGAAGAAAAGGCGCTGAACAAAGCCGGGATCGGCCGGGTGACGGACGACGAACTGATCGCCCTGGCGAAGGAAGCCATGCAGTTTTCCTATTCGCCCTATTCCCATTTCAAGGTAGGCGCGGCGCTGCTGGCGAAGGACGGCCGGGTGTTCCAGGGCTGCAACATTGAAAACGCCTCTTACGGCGTGAGCAACTGCGCCGAGCGCACCGCCCTGTTCAAGGCCGTCAGCGAGGGCGTGCGGGAGTTTACTGCCATCGCGATTGCCACGGAAAAGTCCATGGCCTGGCCCTGCGGCATCTGCCGCCAGGCGCTGAACGAGTTTGCGCCCGATCTGCGCGTCATCGTCGCCTGCGGCGACGAACGGGCGGAAGCCCCGCTGTATGAGCTGCTGCCCCATAGCTTCGGCCCCAACAGCGGCACGCTGGAAGTGCTGGGGAAAGAATAAGGCGAATTGGGGGCTTTAAGTCACAACGAGGCGAGGGCCTATGCGGCCCTCGTGCACCTGCACCAGGAGATTTCTCACGGGGCTGCCGCCCGGCCTACGCTGACAATGATCCACTGGATTGTTGTCCGAGCGCTTCGGCCCTCCTGGACCTCAATAACGGATATAGCATGAACTGGTGAATTAGCTTTGTTCCCGCTGAAACGGGAAGGGAACGGGGAAGTTTGGCTTGGTGCCGTTGTGCTTCTGGCCCGGCGGACGAACCGCCGATGACCGCCAGTGGCGGAAATTTCATCGGCGGTGAGATCAGGCGAAACGAGCAATGTCCGCTGTG
>CADBCX010000245.1 GCA_902793245.1 uncultured Eubacteriales bacterium
GACGGGTATCTGCTGGTGTCCAATTCCGACGCCCATTCCCCGCAGAAATTGGGCCGGGAAGCGAACCTGCTCTCTTGTGAACTGAACTATCCCGCGCTGAAAAAAGCCCTGGAAACCGGCGAAGGCTTCGAGGGCACCATCGAGTTTTTCCCGGAGGAGGGCAAGTATCACATGGACGGCCACCGGGCCTGCCAATGCTGCCTGGAGCCGGAGGAGACGGCGAAGTACGGCGGGCGCTGCCCGGTGTGCGGAAAGAAAATCACCATCGGCGTGCTGAACCGTGTGGAAGCCCTGGCGGACAGAACGGCTCCCGGCCCGCTGGAAAAGCCCTTTGAAAGCCTCATTCCGCTGCCGGAATTGGCGGGGGAAGCGCTGGGCGTGTCGCCATCCAGCAAGAAAGCCCAGGTCTTGTATTTTGATCTGCTGCGTCAGATGGGGCCGGAGTTTTCCATCCTGCGGGAGAAGACGCCGGAGGAAATCGAAAGCGCCGGAGGCCTGCTCATGGGCGAAGCTGTCCGCCGACTGCGGGCGGGCAAGGTGATCCGCCAGGCCGGTTACGACGGGGAATACGGCGTGATCCGGGTGTTTCAGCCGGGCGAGCGGGAAACGCTGCTGGGCCAGACCAGCCTGCTGAGCCTGCCGGAAGCCTTGGCTCCGGCGAAAAAAGCAGCCCGGAAAAAAGCGGAAGAAATAGAAGAAGAAACGCTGCCGGAGAAGCAAAGCGCCTTTCTTCCCAACCCCGAGCAGGAAGAAGCCATCCGCGCGGAAGACGAAACCGTGGCGGTCATCGCCGGCCCTGGCACGGGCAAGACCGGCACGCTGGTGAACCGCATTGCCTGGCTCATCGGAGAAAAAGGCGTATCGCCCAAAGAAATCACCGCCGTGACTTTCACCCGGCAGGCGGCCCGGGAGATGACGGAACGCCTGGAAAAGCTGCTGGGAAAAAAAGCCCTCCGGGGGCTGACCGTGGGGACGTTCCACCATATCTGTCTATCCCTGCTGGAGAAAAAGCCCCTTGTTTCCAGGGAAACCGCTGTTGAGCTCATGGCCGAACTATTAAAGGAAAGAAAAGAAAAACTGTCTCCGTCCGCTGCCCTGGCCATGGTGAGCCGCGTCAAAAACGGCTTGGACGCGCCAGGAATGCCCGCCGGACTAAAAGAACAATACCAAAGCCGCCTTGCCGAAAACGGCCTGCGCGACCTGGACGACGTGCTGGCGGAGGCGCTGACCATCCCCGCGAAGAATCAGAAAATGTTCCGTTACCTGCTGGTGGACGAGTTTCAGGACATCAATCCGGCGCAGCAGGCGCTGGTGAAGCATTGGAGCGAAGGAAACAGCCTGTTCGTGATCGGCGATGCCGACCAGTCCATCTACGGCTTCCGGGGAGCCAGCGCAGCCTGCTTTGACGAATTGGCAGCCTGCCGCCCGCAGACAAGGCTGATTCGCCTCAAACAGAATTACCGTTCCACCCCGGAGATCCTCTCCTGCGCTCTGGCGTCCATCTGCCGCAATCCCGGCGGGAAACGGGAATTGCTCGCGGCGCGGCCTTCCGGTTCCCGCGTGCGCATCGTCTCCGGCCAGGACGAGCGGGGAGAGTACATCTGGATTGCCAAGGAAATCGTGCGGATGGCGGGCGGCCTGGGCATGACGGAGGCAAAAGAAGGGGAGAGGGCGCAGTTTGCGTTTTCCGAAATCGCCGTGCTCTGCCGCACGCACCGGCAGCTGGAGCAGATGGAAGCCTGCCTGAATCACGACAGCATTCCCTGCCTGGTGTCGGGCCGTGGCGCGTTTCTGGAGGAGGACAAGAACAAGGCGCTGCTGGGCTTCTTCGCCGCGCTGGAGGAGCCCGCGGATGAAGCCGCCCTGCGGACCGCGCTGAAAGGCCTGTGGCATTGCCCGGACGGCTTGGTGCAGCGAGCCTGCGACGCCTTGCCTCTTCTCGCGGCGGGAGATACCGACGGCTTCGCGGACGCCCTCTCGCCTTTCGACGGCCTTTCGCCGTTTGCGGAAGCGGTGAAAACCTATGCGCCCAAATGGGCCAAAGAAAAGCCCCGTTCCCTGCTGAACGATTTGGCGCGGGAAACGGGGACAACGGGAAAAGAGGTGGAACAGCTGCTGAACGCCGCTATCTTTTATGACACCCTGCCCGCTTTCCTGGAAGCCGTTCGCGCGGGCGAGGAAGGCGATATACTCCGCCTCAGCGGAGGCAAGCCCTCGGGCGCGGTGCGCTTAATGACGCTGCACGCCGCCAAGGGCCTGGAATTCCCCGCCGTGTTCCTGGCCGGGCTGGAGGAAGGGCGGCTGCCTCTGGTTCATCCGGATGAAAAAACAGATATAGAGGAAGAAAGAAGGCTGTTCTTTGTCGGCATGACGAGGGCGAAGCAATCCCTCACGCTGGTATGCGGCGGAAAAGAATCTCCCTTCCTGGAAGAATTGCCCCGGGAAGTGGAACGGATTTCCGTAAAATCCCCTTCCTCCGTCCAGGCGAAGCAGATGAGCTTCCTCTTCTGACATTCAGGACGCTTTCTGAACCATCCCTTCATGCCAGCAGGACAGCTGCAGGCGGTCGATCTGGCTGCTCAGCGAAGAAATGTTCCTGGGTTCCGACAGCTGGAACGCTTCGGCCAGCTTCTGGCGCAGCGCGACCAGCTGCGCGTAAACGGCGGGATGATACAGCTTGTTCATGATCATCATTCTCCTTTTGCTGAATTCTGAGGAATCCTGTTTCCGATAAACAGCATATACCGTCGAAACGTTATAAGCAAGAGAAAAACTTGTCGAATCCCTGCGAATACACTATATTTCGTTCGACACAAACGGACAGATACAAGATATTGTGCTCAAATGCTTCAAAAGTGTTACGAAGTGTTTATAAATCATGAAGAAAGAATGAAGAAAATATAAAACACTTTTGATGCCCTTCCGATTCATTGTTTTCTTATTGTTCTTACGCCGTTCCACTCTTGCATAAAAACCGGAAACGTGGTATGATGCGTCCACGGTCAAAAATAGCCCGGCGGGCGAAAGTTGACCCGGAAACATGCTAACAACAAAGAAAGGTGGATTTCAAATCATGGATCGCGTTTATAATTTCTCTCCCGGCCCCTCCGCGCTGCCCCTCCCGGTACTGGAAAAGGTCAAGGCTGCCCTGCCCGTGTACGGCGAAACCGGCATGAGCGTGATGGAAATGAGCCATCGCAGCCCCATGTACCAGGCCATTATCGACGACGCGGAAGCAAGGCTCCGGGCGCTCATGCATATTCCGGACACCTATTCCGTGCTGTTCCTCCACGGCGGCGCGACGATGCAGTTCGCCTCCGTTCCGCTGAACCTGGGCGTGAAGGGCGAAGCGGATTATATCGACAGCGGCAACTTCGCCCACGGCGCTGCGGGCGAAGCGGCGAAGTATCTGAAGGTGAACGTGGTCGCCTCCTCCCGGGACGATAATTACGTCTACATTCCCGAATGGGCGGGCAAGCTGAACGACGATGCGGATTACCTGCACATCACCACCAACAACACTATCTACGGCACCCACTATACCAAGCTGCCCGAAGGCAAAGCGCCCCTCGTCGCGGACATGAGCAGCAACATCCTGGGCGAAGCTTACGACATCACCAAGTTCGGCGTGGTGTACGCGGGCGCTCAGAAGAACATCGGGCCTGCCGGCCTCTGCGTGCTGATCGTGCGGAAGGATCTGCTGGGCCACGCTTCCCCGCTGTGCCCCAAGATCCTCAACTGGACCACCCAGACCGATAACGGCAGTATGCTGAACACCCCCAACACCTTCGCCATTTACGTGGCGGGCCTGTGCATGGAATGGCTGCAGGGCCAGGGCGGCGTGGAAGGCATCGAGAAGGTCAACAAGGAAAAGGCCGCGCTGCTGTATGACTACCTGGATAACAGCAAGCTGTTCA
>CADBCX010000246.1 GCA_902793245.1 uncultured Eubacteriales bacterium
AGACTGTCGACAAAGTCCCCGGGATGCATCGAAGGGCCGCAGCCCTTCGATTGTAATCCGCAGACGGCGGCGTGTACGTCGTCGAGGAGCAACAGAATGTTGCTACCTATATCAATTTCTGGCCGTAAAATGAGCGGTTCCAGGCATTTTGCCCGGAACCGCCATTTTACAAGAAATTGATGGATCGAATGAAAGGACGGTTTTCCGGCCTTTCATTCGTTTATATCCGGGATGCGTCACATGGCCCGGTAAATGGCGATGGTCAGCGCGCCGTCCTGGGCGGAGGCGTCGATGCGGATGGGGAAGGGGTAGTCGTTGCGGAAGCGGAAGTTCAGGGTGCTGTTGCCCACCGCGGCGTCCACGCCGATGGGCAGGTAGCTGGCGCCGTTGTCGCCGTGGGCGCGGCGCTGGAGCACGGTCAAGCCCGGCAGTTGCAGCACCACGTTATAGAGCGTGGAGCTCACCTGACAGGTGCCGCCTCCGTAACCCAGGTTCAGCCCGCCCTCGGCCAGTACGCCCGCGGGCAGATAGCCGTTTGCGGCGCTATAAGGCCCCATGTCCCGGTTGAAGTTCAGCTCCGTCCCGGCGTAGAAGGGGAAAGCGTTCATCTTCGCGCAGGCCACGGCGATGTTGTTGATGCGGTTCAGGTTGCTTTCGTCGGTGGTGATTTTGTAGAAGGAGGTGTAGGAGGCAATCGGCGCGTCGGTGCCCGCGGTCTCGGCAATCTCGTACACGTTGGTCACGTCCCGCAGCAGGCGGGAGTCGATGTAGCCGTACTGCCGGTGGTAAATCACCTTGCCGTAGCCTTCCTCAAACCCGATCAGCGATACCCGCGCGCCCTGGTGCAGGGTGATGAGCGCTTCGCCGCCGCCGGGCGCGCTCCACACGGGGGCGTCCTGGGCGTCGACGGTTGCCAGGTAATAGTTGAAATCCACGCCGTAGGGCGGGGTCGTGGTGGGGTCAATGGTTTTGGGGTTTTCCAGGCAGACCCGCTTCACATAGCCCGTCTTGTGGTCGGCCTCGTAGGTGACGAGGGCGAAGGAAGGGTTCAGGGCGTGCACCACCACCCGCACGTTCTCGGGCACGATGCCGATCTGGTTCACGCCGTTGGTGGTTTCCCAATCGGAAAAAATCTTGCAGGCCAGCCGCGTGCGGGCGTAATACAGCCGGGCGGAGGTGTCGGGCTTGTTTTCCGCGCAGCAAAAAGCCCCGGGAAGGGGCAGGAGCAGCGCCGCCAGGAGCAGGGCCAGGATGCGTTTCATGTTCAGGTGCTCTCCTTATAAATCGCCACGAACAGCGCCAGGTCATGGGTGGACGCGTCGATGCGGATGGGGAAATCAAAATCGTTGCGGAAAATAAAGTTCTGGGTATTGGTGCCGGAGGCGGCGTCCATGCCGTGGGGCAGGTAGGAGGCCGCGTTGGCCCCGTGGGGATTGCGGCGCAGCACGGTGATGCCGGGCAGCTGCATGAGGGAATCCCACAGGGTGGAACTCACCTGGCAGGAGCCGCCGCCGTAGCCCATCTTGGTTTCGCCGTCCTTGAGCACCGGGGCCAGCCGGTAGCCGTTGGCCGCGCTGAAGGGGCTGACCACGTTGTTGAAGTTCATGGACTGGCCGGGCTGCAGCACGGTGCTGATCAGTTCGCAGCAGCGGGCCAGGTTCACGATGCGGTCGGGGTTGTTGCTGTAAAAAGAAGTGAACACCGAAATGGGCGTTTCGCTGTCCGCGCTTTCCACGCTGTCCGCCACGGGCAGCAGCTCGGTCAGGTCGTTGGTGTCGATGTAGCCGTACACCCGCTTGTGGATCACCTTGGCCCAGCCCTCTTCGATGCCGCAGATGGAGATCCGCGCGCCTTCGGTGAGGGTGGAAAGGGTGTCGCTGTCGGCGCTCTTGTCGGCCTTCACTTCCACGTCCCGGTCAATCACGGCGTAGTATTCCTGGGGCGTGACGGGATAATCCGGCACGGTGCCGGGATTGGGGTTGTCCGTCACGTCGATGCGGTGGCGCAGTACGTAGCCCACGTCGGAGCCCAGCCGGATGCCCACCCAGCCGGGGGTGATTTCCACGATTTCAATTTTGTTGCCGGGGCTCATGGTGCGGACGACCTTGCTGTCCGAGTCCATTTTTTCATACACGTTGGTGTAGCTGTTGGCAAAGCGGCGGGTGATAATGCCGTTGTAGATCGTCTTGAGCGACTTTTTCTTTTCCGCCGCCTGCGCGGGGGAAAGCAGCAGCATCAGCGCCAGCGCCAACAATAAAACCCGTTTGAATTTCACGATGTAAAACCTCCGTGCTTTTCCTCTGTGGCGGCTTATCGGCTTTCGCCTGATAAGTCACTGTACAGTATACCACAAAAATAGAAAATGGCAAATCTGTTCAGGGAAATTTTACATTTTCCCCGCGGGAAACCGGGAACACTTGCAAACAGGGCCGGGATAGCGTATAATAGGAACGCTGCAAAGCGCTGAGAAAGTAAGAAGCAAAGGGGTTTTTTGTTATGAAGCTGGGCGTGGTCGGACTTCCGAACGTGGGAAAAAGCACTTTATTCAACGCTATCACCGGGGCGGGAGCCCAGGCGGCCAACTATCCTTTCTGCACCATCGAGCCCAACGCGGGCGTGGTGGCGGTGCCGGACAGCCGCCTGACCATCCTGGCGGACATGTACCACCCCAAGAAGGTGACGCCCGCCACGGTGGAGTTCGTGGACATCGCCGGACTGGTGAAGGGCGCCAGCAAGGGCGAGGGCCTGGGCAACAAGTTCCTGTCCCACATCCGAGAGTGCGAGGCCATCGTGCACGTGGTGCGCTGCTTCGAGGATGAAAACATCATCCACGTGGACGGCAGCGTGGACCCCGCCCGGGACATCGAAACCATCAACTTAGAGCTGATTTTCGCCGATATGGAAACCGTCGCCAAGCGGGAGGACAAGGCCCGCAAGCTCATCAAGACCGGCGAAAAGAAGTACGGCGAGGAAGCCGACCTGGCCGCGAAGGTTCTCAAGCACCTGGAAGCCGGCAAGCCCGCCCGCACCTGCCCCCTGACCGACGAAGAAAAGGAAATCGTGCGGGGCTGGTTCCTGCTCACCACCAAGCCCGTGATCTACGCCGCCAACATCGCGGAGGATCTGGTATCCGAGGACGAGGACCGCATCGACTTTGTCAAGCAGGTCAAGGCCATCGCGGAGGAGGAGCAGGCCGAGGTGCTGGTAATCTCCGCCCGCATCGAAGAAGAAATCGCCCAGATGGACCCGGCGGAAAAGGAAGAGTTCTTGCAGGAGCTGGGCATCGGCCAGAGCGGCCTGGACAGGCTGATCCGCAAGTGCTACCACCTGCTGGGCCTCATCTCCTTCCTCACCGCGGGCGAGGACGAGTGCCGCGCCTGGACGATCACCAAGGGTACCAAGGCCCCCCAGGCTGCGGGCAAGATCCATACCGACTTTGAGCGCGGCTTCATCCGCGCCGAGATCGTCCCCTTTGAAACCCTGCATCAGCTGGGCAGCATGAACGCCTGCAAGGAAAAGGGCCTGGTGCGGAGCGAGGGCAAGGACTACGTGATGCAAGACGGCGACGTGACGCTGTTCAGGTTTAACGTGTAAGAACGTTTTTGCGGGGGAAACCGCTCTTTGTGGCCCAAAGAGCGGTTTCCCCCGAACCCCCTTCCGAGAAAGGCGATAAAGGGGGATCATATATTATCGTGGAAACATATTTGACAGATTTTCAGTGAATGGAGGTATTCCTGACGAAACGAATCTTAATGACTGCGCTAATTGCGATGCTGATGCTCACGCTGTGCTCCGCTGCCTTGGCAGAAGCAAAAGTGGATGCGTCCGCAGAAGAAGATGAAACCGCTTACGTTTATTATAATTTTAATAACGGAGGCGGACGATTCTACCACGCTGACC
>CADBCX010000247.1 GCA_902793245.1 uncultured Eubacteriales bacterium
GCTGTCTTAAGCGCTATACTTGACCGGGATCTGGCCGCATTTGGCCATTTCTGTCTCGGCATATTCGCTGGTCATGAACTGCATGAATTTCCAGGCAGCTTCTTTATTGGCGCTGTTGAACATGGCGATGTCCTCGCCGCCCAGTACGGAAACGCTTCCGCCTTCGCCAGCGGGGATGGGCGCGGTGCCATAGGCCACGTCAGGGTAAGCGCCTGCCAGCTCAGCAGACTTCCAGGGGCCTTCCAGCATCATGGCATAGCGACCGGTGCCAAAGCCGTCGGTCATGGGGATATCGCCGGCATTGAAGCCGGTGATGCCGCCAGCCTTCACCAGCTCCGCAAAGGTCTCAATGGCCTTCACTGTGGCGGGACTATTGATATAACCGGTGGCCGCAGTCTGATCTTCATTGGTCAGGCTGCCGCCGAAGCTCCAGATGAAGGGGCAGATGTTCCAGCCGGCCAGTGCGGGCTCGTTCCAGCCCCATACCTGCTGACCATTCGCGTTTTCGCCGGAGAGCTTCTTGACAGTTTCCACCCATTCATCCATGGTGGCAGGCACTTTCACACCCGCCGCTTCCAGCATGGCGGTATTGTAGAACACGATCTTGCTGTTGGTGTTCAGGGCCAGGGCATAGTAATGGCCGCCAATCACGGCAGTGGACATGGCGCTGTCCAGCAGTTGGCCGCTGACATCGGCGAAATCGGCCATTTCTTCATCCAAGGCAACCAGGATGCCCATCTTCTGAAACTCGGGCAGCCAGGCGATATCGCAGCGGGCCACATCGGGCAGGGCGTTGGAGTTAGCGCTGACCAGCACCTTGTCATGAAGCTCGGCCCACTCGTGGGAAACGGCGTTGACATTGATGCTGGGGTTTTCCGCTTCAAAGGCGGGAATCAGCACGTTCATCAGGGTTTCGTTTTCGGCGGACTGGGCACTGTAATGATGCCAGAAGTTGATGGTTACAGTCTCTTCGGCCATGGCCGGGCAGATTGCTGTCAGCATCATGCAGGCAAGCATGACTGCCAGGATTCTTGTCAAGGTACGCATTGGTTCTTCCTCCTTATGGTCTTTTTATGATCTTTACGGAGTGCGGCGGAATGTGCACAGGTTCCTCCGCATCCGTCAAGTCCAGTTGTTGAGGCTTATCGCCGATGTTGAAAACGGTGATCACACAATCTTTCTGATCTGCGCGCTGAAATGCAAAAAGGTTATCTTTTGCAGCCAGCACGCGGAACGCGCCGGTTCGCAGGCATTGGTGCTTTTTCCGCAGGGCAATCAGCTCCTTTTGCCATGCATGCAGCGTTTCATCGGGCGTATCCCAGGCCATGCCGCCCCGGCAGCCGGGATCGTTCTCTCCTGTCATGCCAAGTTCATCGCCGTAATAGATGGCAGGTGCGCCGGGAAACAGCATCTGGAAGGCCATTGCCAGTCGCAGACGCCAGGCCTCGCCCTTGGCTTCTGTCAGGAAGCGGGCTGTGTCGTGGCTGCCCAGTAGGTTATACATGGACAAATTGATTTCTTCCGGATACCGCATCAGCATGCTGTACAGGCGATCCTTGAATTGGTCTGCGGTGATCGTGCCTTTCGCAAAGAAATCGATGGCTGCATCCCGGAAAAGATAGTTCATGGCGCTGTCAAAGCCGTCAGGACCCAGCAGGCGGGAGGCATCGCCCCAGGTTTCAGCCAGCATCAGGGCGTCTGGATAAGCCTGCTTTACAGCTTCGCGCCAGATCGTGACCGCGTGCTGATCCAGTTCGTCTGCCACGTCAAAGCGCCAGCCGTCAATATGTGCGCGCTCCAGCCAGTACAGCAGCACCTTCTGAACGTAATTTCTCACTTCTCCGTTCGCGCCATTAAGCCGGGGCATGTAGGGATAATCGCCCACACATTCATAGCAGGCGGGATCAATGCGGACGGGGTATTGCTTGGGATAGAACCAATCCCGATAGGCGCTCTTTTCGCCCTTTTCCATGAAGTCCATGAACGGAGCAAAATGAATGCCCACATGGTTGAACACACCGTCCAATATCACGCGGATACCAAGAGCATGGGCCTTTTCCACCAGCTCAATCAGGTCGGGTTCAGTGCCGAACATGGGGTCGATTTTGAAATAATCTGTGGTGGCGTATTTATGGTTGAAATCTCCTAAAAAGATGGGATTCAGATAAATGCATTCGATTCCCAGATCATTCAGATAGGGCAAGCGCTCGATGATGCCACGCAGATTGCCGCCCAGAAAGTTTTCCCGGGTGGGCGCGGCGTCCCAGGCGTCAAAGGGCCCTTGAAGCTTCCCGGATTTTGCAAAGCGCTCCGGGAAAATCTGATAATAGATGCAGCCTTGGCTCCAGGCAGGCACGCGCAGCACGTCCGTTTCGTTGATTTGCAGGATTTCAAAGCTGCCCTCGGGCGTTTGCTCCTCATGAAAACCATAGGCGTTATACCAGGTTCGCATGCCAAGCTTGTCCGTCAGGATGAATTCATATTTGATATAATGGGCTTCCTCGTCAAACTCTACCGATGCTGTCCATTTGTCGATGCGCTGGGTGCAAATGGAGACAGACATCGGCACCGTATGTTTTTCTTCGGGCATGCTTCGCTTCCACCAAACCAATTCGCAGGAAGACAAATCATCAGCGGCGGCTTCCAAGAAGAAGCGAGCCTTCGACCGTGCAAGCGCTTGCACAAATGGGTAAAAAGAAAGGTGCCTTACGGCGGATGTATTCATTTATTTCGCCTTCCTCTCTGATGATGCTCTAACGACCAAATTGGTGGACAGCATGATTTGCTGGTTTCCCACTTTATTTTCAATACGCCGGAACAAAAGCTGAACGGACTGTTCGCCCAGCATGGCGGTATCGATATCCACAATGGTCAGCGGTGGGTCCATATATTCTGCCAGGGGATAGTTATCGAAGGCCACAATGCCGATCTCCTGCGGCACAGACAGATGCAATTCTTTGCAGGCTTTCAGCAAACCAAAAGCCGCCAGATTGTCATTGCAGACAAAGGCGTCGGGATGATCGGTTGTTTTCAGCGCGTCAAAAGCCAGCGTATAGGCGTTTTCCGCGGTGCCGTCGGTGGTAAGGATTGTTTCAGTTCCGTTGTTGACGTTCTGGTAGCCTCGGATGCGGCGCTTGGTAAAGCCGCGTTTCAGGTGCCCGCCCAGGTAGGCGATGCGCTGGTATCCCTGCTTTTGCAGATGGCGAACGGCCATTTCCGCTCCCTGCTCATTGTTATTATCCACCCAGCAGGTTTCGCTGCGCAATGTGTCCGGCGTGCCAAGCACCACATAGGGGAAATCCCCAATGGTATCCATCAGCGCAGGCTTTACCGTGGTGGGGGGTAGGATCAGCCCATCCACCTTATGTTCCTTCATCAGGGCTTCGATGGTGCCGCCCCGGCTTTGCGCGCCGTTGGCAATGATCACCTGATATCCGCGGGCTTGGGCGGCCTGTTCAATGGCAAACAGGCTGCGGCTGAAGAATACATTGCTGAACGCTTCGGCGTCACGGGCATTGACCACCACACCGATTGCGCCGCTTAAACCGCTGGCCAGGCTGCGCGCCAAAGAATTGGGATGATAGTCCAATTCCCGCATGGCGGCATAGACCCGCTCCTTGGTATCAGGCGTGATGGTGGCTTTGCCGTTGATCACCCGGGAAACGGTGGATGAATTGACGCCAGCCAGTTTGGCCACGTCATGAATCGTAACCGCCATGCTTCATCCACCTCCATGCTTTTGATCGTGCAACCGTTTGCATTAATGATTATATGCGCTGTTTTCCGCTTTGTCAATAGTTGTGTGAAAATAAATCGTTGACTGCTTTTCGTGAGCCTTCCATTCATTTTCATTGACCTTTCCGCCGGAACATAGCTTGTTG
>CADBCX010000248.1 GCA_902793245.1 uncultured Eubacteriales bacterium
ATGCAAAAATAGGATTTTTGTCGGTAATTGCCAAATTTCTCATTTAATTGTTGCTAAAGAGACGCCAGAAACCGCTAAATTTGCGGTAAAACAAGTCACATACCATGCATTCCGAACTGTCACAGAAGCTCGCCCAGCTTGCTCATCATTATAACTCACCCACCTTCATCGCTGCCGACCCCGTGCAGTTTCCCCGCCGCTATACCGACAAGCGCGACATAGAGATCTCTGCCTTCGTCACCGCGTGGATCAGCTGGGGCAACCGCAGGCAGATAATAAAGACCGCCTCGTTTATCGACACCGAGATATTCTGCTCTCACCCTTACGACTATCTCATGAGCACCCAGTGGCGCAAATACAAGGACAGCCCCCAATGCTTCTACCGCACCTGCCGTTACTCCGACTTTTTCAGCCTCATGGAGCGCCTCCATGGAATCTATGCCACCCACCCCGACCTCGAGGATGCCGTAGTGTTGCTCACCGCCCGCGGCCTCGATCCTGCCCATGCTCTCAGCAAACTGTTCAGCGGCATCAGCGGCATAGCCAATGCAGCCCTGGGCTCGCCCTGCAAGCGTCTGTGGTTCTTCCTCCGCTGGATGGTAAGGCGCGACGGCATAGTGGACCTCGGCATCTGGCGCAGGCTCTCGCCCGCCGACCTCGTCATACCTCTCGACACTCATGTCTATCACACAGCCCTCTCGATGGGCATCACTTCACGCCGCACTGCCGACATCAAGACAGCCCGTGAAATAACCGACTATTTCCGCCGCATCTTCCCATCCGATCCCGCCCTCGGCGACTTCGCCCTCTTCGGCTACGGCGAGGAGCAAAGCAATAAACAATAGCCATTAACCAAGACCTGGCTAATTTTCAAATTTCAATTTCAAATTTCAAATATATTTACTACCTTTGCAGTCTGAATGCTAGGCATAAAAAAGATAGACACCTTTGTGCTCAAGAAATTCTTCCTGCTTTTCTTGGGCTGTTTCTGCATCTGCCTGTTTGTGTTTATGATGCAGTTTGTGTGGAAGCACGTCAATGATCTCGTTGGCAAGGGCCTGGGCATCGATGTGCTAGCCCAGTTCTTCTGGTATATGGCTCTCTCACTGGTGCCCATGGCATTGCCCATGGCCGTGCTGCTCACCTCGCTCATCTCCTTCGGCAACATGGGCGAGCAACTGGAGCTCACCGCCTTCAAGGCCGCTGGCGTGCCCCTGGTCAGGATCATGCGAAGCGTCATGATCAGCTGCACCCTACTCATGTGCGTATCCTTCTATTTTCAGAACAATATCAGTCCCAAGGCCCAGATGCAACTGGCCCGACTCCTCATCTCAATGAAGGACACATCCCCCGCACTCGAGATTCCAGAGGGAGTCTTCTACAACGGCATTCCAAATGTCAACCTCTATGTCGAACGCAAGACCGCCGAGACCGATATCGCCGTAACGGTAGATCTGGACGGGGTGGGAGAATCGACGGTCGATACCGGGCTGAAGTTTTTCGACCATATGCTTACCCAGCTGGTGCATCACGGCGGAATCGCCCTCTCGCTTACCTGCAAAGGTGATCTGGAGGTGGACGAGCATCACACCATGGAAGACTGCGCCATTGCCCTGGGCGAGGCGCTGCGCGAGGCCCTGGGCGACAAACGGGGCATCGGCCGCTATGGCTTTGCCCTTCCGATGGACGAAAGCCGCGCCCTGGTGCTGCTGGATTTCGGCGGCCGGAGCGAACTGGTCTGGGACGTGCAGTTTACCCGCGAATACGTGGGTGACACCCCTACTGAGATGTTCCGCCACTTCTTCAAATCCCTCTCGGATGCCATGCACGCCAACCTGTACGTGCAGGCCCGCGGGGAGAACAACCACCACCTGGCCGAGGGCATCTTCAAGGCCTTCGCCCGGTCGTTGCGCCAGGCCGTGGCCCGCAACGTTTTTTCGTATGAACTTCCATCCAGCAAAGGATTGTTATGATAGCGATTGTCGATTATGATGCGGGCAATATCCGCTCGGTGGCCGGGGCCTTGGAACGCCTGGGCCAGCAGTATGAACTGACGGCCGATCCCGAGCGCCTGCTGGCCGCCGACCGGGTCATCCTGCCCGGTGTAGGCAACGCAGCCCACGCTTTGGAAAGCCTGCGCCAGAAAGGGCTCTGTGAGGTGATCCGTTCACTGCGCCGCCCCGTGTTGGGGATCTGTGTGGGTCTTCAAATTCTCTGTCGGGATTCCGAAGAAGGTCCGGTGGAGGGCCTGGGCGTGTTTGACGCCCATGTGCGCCGTTTCCCGGACGAGCCCCAGATCAAGGTGCCCCACATGGGGTGGAATGCCCTGGGAAATCTGGACGGAAAGCTGATGAAGGGGCTGCAGAGCGGCACCTTCGTGTACTTTGTCCACTCTTATTATCCCTCGCTGTGCCAGGATACCGTGGCCACCTGCCGGCACGGTTCCACGCTGTTCAGCGCCGCCCTGCGGTACGAGAACTTCTACGGCACCCAGTTCCATCCTGAAAAAAGCGGCGATGCAGGAAGCCGTATCCTCCAGAATTTCATCGACTTATGATCCGGATTGTCCCTGCCATCGACCTTATCGGAGGCCGCTGCGTGCGGCTTACGCGGGGCGATTATGCTACGAAAAAGGTCTATGATGCATCGCCCGTTGAGACGGCCCGCCGGTACGCAGACTGCGGGGTGCAGCGCATCCACCTGGTGGATCTGGACGGGGCGAAAGCCTCCCAGCCCTGCAACCTGTCGGTGCTGGAGCAGATTGCAGCCGCCGTTTCGTGCGAATTGGAATGGGGCGGCGGGATTGCCACCACAGACGATGTGGAACGGGTGTTTTCGGCCGGTGCCACCCACGCCATCGCGGGCAGTGTAGCCGCCCTGAAGCCCCAAATCTTTGAATCCTGGCTTTCCCGCTACGGTGCCCGGATGGTCCTGGGGGCCGATGTCCGCGGCGGCCGCATTGCCGTGAAGGGCTGGCTGGAAGAGGCTCCGCTCACCATCGAAGAGCTGGTGCAGGCGTTTGAGCAGGGCGGTTCCGCTGCCGTGGATGCAGCCTGCAACGAAGGCCCCGCCTTCACCGCCGCGCAGTGGAAGGCTTTCACAGAGAAAGATAAGGCCGATGTACTGATGCGCTACCGCATTGCCTATCAAGGGGAAAGTACCGTGAACTGGTGCCCGGCGCTGGGAACCGTCCTGGCCAACGACGAGGTAAAGGACGGTTTCTCGGAGCGTGGCGGCCACCCTGTTTTCCAGAAGAAGATGACGCAGTGGCAGCTGCGCGTGAGCGCCTATGCCGCCCGCCTGCTGGAAGGCCTGGAAAGCCTGGACTGGACGGATTCCCTGAAGGAAATGCAGCGCAACTGGATAGGCCGCAGCGAAGGCGCGGAAATGGTGTTCCCGGTCTCCTGTGACGGCACGCACCATGACATGACCATCTTCACCACCCGCGCCGATACAGTTTTCGGCGTCACCTTCATGGTCCTGGCCCCGGAAAGCGAGTGGGTTTCCAAGCTCACCAGCGCATCCCGGAAGGCAGAGGTGGAGGCTTACCTGGAGCAGGTGAAGAAGAAGACGGAGCGCGAAAGGATGGCCGGAAAGGCCGTCACGGGCGTTTTCTCCGGCTCCTATGCCACCAACCCGCTCACCGGGGAGCAGGTCCCTGTCTGGATTGCAGAGTATGTCCTGGCCGGTTACGGTACCGGCGCCATCATGGCCGTTCCCGCGCACGACAGCCGCGACTATGCCTTTGCCCGCAAATTCAACCTGCCCATCGTCCCGCTCATCGAGGGGGCCGATGTCAGTGAGGAAAGCCTGGACGCCAAGGAAGGCATCATGTG
>CADBCX010000249.1 GCA_902793245.1 uncultured Eubacteriales bacterium
TCACGAATCTCTCCCCGCGTCACGAAAAAATTACTTTTTCTTCATTCGCTGGGCTGCCGGATCATTTTCCCGGCGCTTCGGCCCCCTCAAGGAGAAAGCTTTTGGCGCTCCCTTCACTCTTTTTTCATCCATGCGCAAGCCGTGAAAAGAAGCTTTCTTCCTGTTGCACGGCGGTCTTTTCTTTGATATAATACCATTATTGGGAAAGAATGGGCGTCCGAAAGCCGCGGCGATTTTTTTCCAAAACGGGAATCATCTGGCTTTTTCCATCGTTCTTTTTCATGGCAGATCAAAAAAACAGGAGGAGGTATCCTTTCATGCGTCAATCAAAGCTTCTTACACTGCTGGCAATCATCCTGCTCTGCGTCGTCCTTCCCGCGGTTTCCCTGGCCGAAGGGCGCTGGTCCTCCCTGTGGGACAGCGGCTGCGCTCTCCTGTTCCGCACGGATAACGTGACCGTGGACGGCAAAGCTTCCTTCGCCCTGGACGGCGACCGCTTCAAGACCGCCAACATTCATTACGTCCAGGACGGCTGCTGCTCCCTCTACGACCTGAAGCTGCTCACGCCGAAGGCTGACGGAACCGAACGGGAAACCGGCTGGACCATCATCGCGGACGACGATGAGGATATCTACGTGATGGAAGTCTTTTATCCCGGAAAGTACCGGGTGGGCAGCGACGGCAGAGAAGCCACCCTGCTGCGCCGTTCCGTGCAGCTGGACGCGATCACCGATCTGGGCGGCCTGATCCTGAAACAGCTGGAGCCGACGCTCCCGGCGGACGCGCTGACCGTCAGTGAAACGGAAGGCGGACAGAGCATTCATATCGCCCTGACCGCGGATCAGATACCGGAGATGGCCGCCAGCGCCCTGAACCTTGCCGCCGGGTATCTGTCCAACCGCTGGTTTTCCTATGGGCTGGACCGCAGCGTGAACGAGGATTCGTATGTCAGCTTTGGGAACTTCACCACGGTCACCGAAGCGCTGACCTACGGCACCGTGCGCTGGACGCTGCGCAGCCTGGAAGCCGATCTGACCCTGGACAGCCAGGGCCGCCTGACCGCCGTGCGCGGAACGCTGTGCGCGGAATCCACCTTCGTTGACAAGACCGTTCGCCTGGTGGCGGTGGATTATGACTTCACCATGACGGAGTATGGAACGAGTTCTGTGAGGCCCTTTGATCCCGACGAATACGGCGTGGGACTGTTTGAATACTGACGATTTGCCCGCGGCTCCCAAAAACAATCGGCAAATTCTCGCTTCTCCAGACGCCCAAGCCGGACAGCCCGCCAAAGCATCCAACGCGGAATCGTAAAACAACCGTAAAAAAACCGTCCATAAAATGAAAAAAAGTTTTCAAAGGGGATAGGCGGGCAGGCGGTTTTGTAGTATAATGAATCTGTAAACCCATGCGAAAGTGAGGGCGGTTCGGCTTGACAGGCTTCTGGGAGCAGGTGCAGACCTTTTTTTGGAATATTATTCATCGGCCCACGTGGATCGATTATCTGGATATAATCATTATCGCTTTTCTGATTTATCAGCTCGTCACCATCACCCGGCAGACCCGCGCCATCCAGGTTTTAAAGGGTCTGGCGATTATTATCGTGGCAAGCTATGTGAGCGAACTGATGGGCCTGACCACCCTGAACTGGGTGCTCAGGAGCATCCTGAACAACGGCGTGATCGCGCTGATGATCCTGTTCCAGCCCGAACTGAGAAAGGCGCTGGAGCAGATCGGGCGCACGGCCAAGCTGGATCGCTCCGCCCAGCGGGACGAAAGCGAGCGCATCGTGGACGAAATCACCCAATGCCTGCTGCGGCTGTCCCGGCGGCGGGTCGGCGCGCTGATCGTGTTTGAGCAGCGCACGGGCCTCAAGGACATCACCGAAAGCAGCGGCACCGAGATCGACTCCATTATCTCCGCGCCTTTGCTGGAAAACATTTTCGAGCCCAACACCCCCCTGCATGACGGTGCGGTGATCATCCGCGGCCAGCGCATCGTGTCCGCCGCCTGCGTGCTGACGCTGGCCAGCGACAACCGCGCCATCAGCCGCGACCTGGGCACCCGCCACCGCGCCGGCCTGGGCGTGAGCGAAACCACCGACGCCATCGTGCTGATCGTCAGCGAGGAAACGGGCATCATCTCCATGGCCCGGGGCGGCAAGCTGACCCGGCACCTGGACGCGGAGGGCCTGCGCAAGGTGCTGCGCGAGATGTACCACGAAGAACACACCCGGCTGTGGCGCTTTACCCACCACCTGCGCAAGGCGCGGAAAGGAGGAGCTGGCAATGATGAAGAATGACGCCGCGCCTTCTCCCGCCGAGCAGGAAAAGGCAAAAAAGCAGAGCGTCGGCCGCAAGATGCTGCAGGCGGTCACCCATAACTGGGGCTGGAAGCTGGTCAGCTTCATCCTGGCCGTATGCCTCTGGGGCGTGCTCATCACCCAGGACACCTCCCTGCCGCGTACAAAAACCATCGAAGGCGTGCGGGTGTCCGTCACCAACGCCGCCGTGCTGCGCTCCAACGGCCTGATCGTGGTTTCCGGCCTGGAAAACCTGGACACCATCGACCTGCGGGCCAGCGAGCCGCAAAAGAACTACAACTCCGCGTCCGCCTCCAATTATGTCGCCCGGCTGGATGTTTCCCAGATTCAGACCGCCGGCGAACAAACCCTGAAAATCACCGCCACCGCCTCCAGTTCCGCCCAGTACGGAACGGTGCTGGAAGTCATCAATCCCGATGTGAAGCTGGTTGTGGAAGAATACGGCTCCCTGGCCGGCGTGCCGGTGGAGGTCCGGCGTTCGGGGGAGATCCCCGCGGGCATCTATGCCACCTCCGTCTCCCGCGGTGTGGAATCCGTGGATATCAGCGGGCCCAAATCCATCGTGGAGCAGGCCGCCCGCTGCGTGGTGGAATACGACCAGAGCGCTCTCAGCCTGAACAATACGCCCAATACGGTCAGCCTGCCCTTCTTCTTTGAGGATGCGGAAGGAAACCGGCTGGACAGCACAAACTTTACCGTCACGCCCCGAGGCCAGGTTTCGTCCATTCAGCGCATCACGCTCACCCAGAACGTGTATGCCATGACCCGTGTCAAGGTGGATGAAAATTCCCTGCTCAAAGGCGAGCCCGCCGAAGGCTACGCAGTCAGCAACATCCGCGTCATTCCCACCAGCATCACCCTGGCGGGCAGCGAAGTGGCCATCGCCCCCTACCGGGAAGAAGGCGCGGCGCTATTCCCTTATGATCCCGTGGACATCAGCGGCCAGACGCGTACTGTCAGCCAGCTGCTTTATCTCAACACCCCCGGCAATATGGACTATATCAGCAACAATACCGTGCAGGTGGTCGTTACCATCCTGCCCGAAGAATTTGTGAAGCTGTCCACGGACAGCAATCCATAGTGATCAATGAACAGTTTTGCGAATAATTTGTTCACCCTGCTCTTCGGATGGGCGCGCACGATCATCCAGCAGGTGTGGAGTACCTCCACGTCGGGCCATTTCAGCGGCTTTTTTTCCTGGCTGGGCGACCACTGGATGTGGCTTGTGGTGATTTTGGCTCTGGTCGGAACGGGAGCGGACATCATGGTATGGCTCTTTCGCTGGCAGCCTTACCTGGTATGGAAAACCAGGGCAAGAAAGCTGATCCGCTGGCTGAAAGGCGGCCGCCCCGCTCCCCCCCGGAAGTTTGAAAAAGGGTATCAGCACGGTGTGGCGCTGGATATCCCGCAGGACGAAACGCCCCAGGAACCGCCCAGCGAAGAATGGCAGGATCCAATTTGGGGCCTGCCCTCGGAAGCTCTGGAGGGCACCTCGCATTCCTTTACCGAT
>CADBCX010000250.1:0-3830 GCA_902793245.1 uncultured Eubacteriales bacterium
CCATCACCGACGGCCAGATCTTCCTGGAAACCGAGCTGTTCCACAGCGGCATCATGCCCGCCATCGACCCCGGCATCTCCGTCAGCCGCGTGGGCGGCGACGCCCAGATCAAGGCCATGAAGAAGGTGGCTGGCAGTTTGAAACTGCTCTACAGCCAGTACCGCGAGCTCCAGTCCTTCGCCCAGTTCGGCTCCGATCTGGACGCGGACACCAAAGCACGGCTGGCCCAAGGCGCGCGCATCGTGGAAGTGCTCAAGCAGAACCGGAATCATCCCGTGGCCGTGGAAAACCAGGTGTGCATCTTCTACGCCGTCACCCACGATTTCCTGAAAGACGTGGAAGTGAAGGATGTGGCGGAATACGAAGAAGCGCTCTACGCCCGCATGGCCGCGCAGCACGGCGACGTGCTGGACGCCATCCGGGAAACCGGCCTCCTCTCCCCCGAAACCGATGAAAAGCTCAAGGCCGCGCTGGAGAGCTTTACCAAAGATTTTCTCAAAACCAAGAAGTAAGGAGGCGGCAGCATGGCAGGAGCGTCCATGAAAGCCATCAAGCTTCGCATTAAAAGCGTGGAAAGCACCATGCAAATCACGAAAGCCATGCAGCTGGTGGCCACCTCCAAGCTTCGCCGCGCCAAGGAGCGCATGGAAAACAGCAGGCCCTACGCCGCCATCTCCCGCGAAGCCATTATGGCGGCGGTGGCCCAGTGCGTCGATCCGCAGATTCCCTTCGTCACGCCCCGGGAAGTGAAAAAACGCTGCTACGTGGTCATCGCCGGGGAACGGGGCCTGGCCGGCGGCTACAACGCCAACGTGTTCAAGGCCGTCGCCGCCCACGCGGAAGGAACGCCTTACTGTGTGCTGCCCCTGGGCCGCAAAGCCATTGATAAATTCGAGCATATGGGCGTACCTCTGCTGGACGACACCCTCGACCATGTGGAAGGGCTGGGCATGAGCCGATGCTACCGGCTGATTCAGCAATTGATTGCGGGGTATCAAAACGGGGATTTTGACGAGGTGTTCCTGGTTTACACTTCCTTCCGTTCCATGATGAACCAGGAGGTGGAAGTGGAGCAGTTGATCCCCATCGAAAAGCCTCAGACGCAAGCTCCCCGGAACGTGGTTACCATCTATGAACCCAGCCCCGAAGAAATGCTGGAAGAAGTTGTGCCGGACTTCCTGGCCGGGCGGCTGTACAGCGCCGCATGTGATTCCTTCGCCAGCGAAGTGTCCGCCCGCCGCAACGCCATGGACTCCGCCACCAAGAACGCCGGGGAAATGATCGGCGACCTGCGGCTCAAGTACAACCGGGCCCGCCAGGGCGCCATCACCCAGGAGATCACGGAGATCGTGGCGGGCGCTGAGCAATAGAATCAGTTAGTCGATATAAAACGACATGATTCACAGAATAGCCCAAAGAACGATTCCTTTATGGCTTTCTCGGAAGGGGGTCTGGGGGAAACCGCTCTTTGGCCTCCAAAGAGCGGTTTCCCCCAGAAAACACCATTCCAAATATCTCCCCTGAAAGGAGCAACCCAATCGTGAGCGACAAGAATATTGGCAAGGTGGTTCAGGTCATCGGCCCCGTGCTGGACATCCGGTTCGAGGACGGGAAGCTGCCCGAGCTGCTCAACGCCATTGAAATTCAGAACGGGGACAAAAAGATCACCGCGGAAGTGGCGCAGCACATCGGCGACAACGTGGCGCGCTGCATCTCCATGAACGCCACCGACGGCATGGTGCGCGGCCTGGAAGCGGTGGATACCGGCAGCCCCATCACCGTGCCGGTGGGCAAGGAGTGCCTGGGCCGCATCTTCAACCTGCTGGGCCAGGCCATCGACGATCAGCCCGACCCCGTCACCGACGAACGCTGGCCCATCCACCGCCCCGCTCCCTCCTATGAGGAGCAGGAGTCTTCTTCCGAGATCCTGGAAACGGGCATCAAGGTGGTGGACCTGATTGCCCCGTATGCCAAGGGCGGCAAGATCGGCCTGTTCGGCGGTGCGGGCGTGGGCAAGACCGTGTTGATCATGGAATTGATCAACAACGTGGCCAAGCAGCACGGCGGCCTGTCCGTGTTCGCGGGCGTGGGTGAACGCACCCGCGAGGGCAACGACCTGTATAACGAAATGAAGGAAAGCGGCGTCATCAACAAGACCGCCCTAGTCTACGGCCAGATGAACGAGCCGCCGGGAGCCCGTATGCGGGTGGGCCTTTCCGGCCTGACCATGGCCGAATACTTCCGCGACCGGGAAAACCAGGACGTGCTGCTCTTCATCGACAACATCTTCCGTTTCACCCAGGCGGGTTCCGAGGTGTCCGCATTGCTGGGCCGCATGCCCAGCGCCGTGGGCTACCAGCCGACGCTGGCCACCGAAATGGGCGCTTTGCAGGAGCGAATCACCTCCACCAAGAAGGGCTCTATCACCTCCGTGCAGGCTGTGTACGTGCCTGCCGATGACCTGACCGACCCCGCTCCCGCCACTACCTTCGCCCATCTGGACGCTACGACGGTTCTGAGCCGCGCCATTTCCTCCCTGGGCATCTACCCCGCTGTGGATCCGCTGGATTCCACCAGCCGCATCCTCAGCCCGGAAATCGTGGGCCGGGAGCATTATGAAGTGGCTCGCAGCGTGCAGAGCATTTTGCAGCGCTATAAGGAGCTCCAGGATATCATCGCCATCATGGGCATGGACGAGCTGAGCGACGAAGACAAACTGATCGTGGCCCGCGCCCGCAAGGTGCAGCGCTTCCTGAGCCAGCCCTTCTCCGTGGCCGAGCAGTTCACCGGCATGGAAGGCAAATACGTGCCCCTGAAAGAGACCATCCGCGGCTTCAGGGAAATCATCGAAGGCAAGCACGACGACCTGCCCGAGAGCGCGTTCCTGTTCGTGGGCACCATCGACGAAGCCGTGGCGAAAGCCAAAAAGAGCGAATGAAAGAGGATGAAGCATGTCCACATATCATTTGCAAATCGTGACGCCTGACCGCAAGGTGTATGACGGCGAGGCCCAGAAGATCATCCTGCGCACGGTAAGCGGCGACGTGTGTATCCTTCCCCACCACATTGACTTCGCCATTCCCCTGGGCATCGGCCAGGCTTCCGTGACGGACGCCGAAGGCAACACCCGCCAGGCCGCATGCAACGGCGGAATGCTCAGCGTGAATGATAACGAGGTGCGCGTCATTGCCGTCACCTTTGAATGGGCGGATGAAATCGACCTGGAACGCGCGAAGCGCTCCGAGGAAGAAGCCGAAATGCGCATCAAGACGCTGGACCGTCAGGATAAGGATTTCGCCATCGCTGAAGTTCGGCTGAAACGCGCTCTCACGCGCATTCGGGCGAAAGGATAACGCCGCTGTGCGCAGCAAAAAAGGATGCCATTCCCGGCATCCTTTTTTCGTATATCCGTTGATTTTATTGCAGAGCCTTCACCAGCGCGTCGCCGAAGCCTTGGCAGGTGTTGCCCTCTTTGGTTCCGGTGATGGGGGCATGAATAGCGGTGGCGGTGATGGCGGCGTCCAGCTTGTCCGCCTTTTCCGGCAAGCCGATGTGGCGCAGCAGCATCACGGCGGCGCGGAGAATGCTTTCCGGGTTGGCGTAATCCCCCATGCCCCGGGCAATCATGCGCGGCGCGGAGCCGTGGATGGCCTCGAACATGGCGTAATGGTCGCCGGTGTTGGCGCTGCCCGCCGTGCCGACGCCGCCCTGAATCTGGGCCGCTTCGTCGGTGAGGATGTCGCCGTACAGGTTGGGCATCACAAACACCTGGAGCTGGCTGCGCATATTTGGCTTGAGCAGATTGGCGCTCATGATGTCGATGAAGTATT
>CADBCX010000250.1:3845-4597 GCA_902793245.1 uncultured Eubacteriales bacterium
ACCGTCGGTTTTTTTCATGATGTTGGATTTGGTCACGATGGCCACATGGGTTTTGCCGTTCTTCCGGGCGTATTCAAAGGCGGCCCGGGCGATGCGGCGGGTGCCAGCCACGGTAGTCACTTTGAAATCCATGGTCAGCAGGCCGGGAATCTCAATGCCCTTGCCGCCGATGGCGTACTCGCCCTCGGTGTTTTCCCGGAAGAACATCCAGTCGATGCCCTGTTCCGGCACGCTGACGGGGCGAACATTGGCGAACAAATCCAGTTCCCGGCGCAGGGCCACGTTGGCGCTCTCCAGCAGTTCACCGCCGGACGGGGTGGTGGTGGGACCTTTCAGCAGCACGTCGCAGGCTTTGATGGCGGCCAGCACGTCGTCGGGCACCGCCTTGCCAACGGCCAGGCGGTTTTCTATGGTCAGTCCTTCGATGGTGCGCAGTTCGATTTTGCCCGCCTGAATCTCATCCTTGAGCAGCGCCTCCAGCGCCCGCTGGGCCTGGGCGGTAATGATCGGGCCGATACCGTCGCCGCCCACGACGCCGATGACGATTTTCTCCTTCTTTTCCTGGGCTTTCTGAGCGTTCAGCTTTTCCGCCCGCTCCACCTGGGAAAGCAGCAATTCCCGGTATTGATTGACCGCTTTTTCAATCGCTTCCTGATACATGGTGATCTCCTCCTTGGTTATTGCATGATGACGCGGTTCAGAATGCTGTCCCGGGCGTTCTGCACATGCGCGATGGTCAGTTTTTCCGCTTT
>CADBCX010000251.1 GCA_902793245.1 uncultured Eubacteriales bacterium
ACGGACAGACGGAACCGCAGCACACGCCTAAGATGCTTACTGCTGCTTCCTTCCGGACCTGACAGGGTTCACACCGCAGCATCGCACGGGGCCCATCCGCCATACACGGCTTTTTTATTATACAAGAAAACGCCCTAAAAAGCAAGCACGAATTTTTCTCTTTACAGTCCTTCGCTGTCGTGTTAAGATATAGATGAATATACATCCGAAAAGGAGGCGGTTTCCATGCCCGCAACATGGCTGAAAGACACGGTATTCTATGAAATTTATCCCCAATCCTTTTTTGATACCAATAAAGACGGTATCGGCGACATCAACGGCATCATCGAAAAGCTGGATTACATCAAAAGCCTGGGCTGCAACGCCCTGTGGATCAACCCCTGCTACGATTCCCCTTTCAAGGATGCAGGGTACGACGTAAGAGATTATAAAAAAGTGGCGCCCCGCTACGGCACCAACAACGACCTGTACCGCCTCTTTGACCTGGCTCACAAGAAGGGCATCCGGGTGCTGCTGGACCTGGTGCCCGGTCACACCAGCGAGGAACACGATTGGTTCAAAATGAGTTCCAAAAAGGAACCCAACGAATTCTCCGGCCGCTACATCTGGACGGGCAAGTGGTTCCTGGGCTGCAAGGACATCCCCTACATCGGCGGCGAAACGGAGCGGGCCTCCACCTACCTGATCAACTTCTTCAAGTGCCAGCCTTCCCTGAATTACGGCTTCCTCAGGCCCGAAGAACCCTGGCAGAATCCCATCGACCATCCCGACGCCATCGCCACCCGGGAAGCGCTCAAGGACATCATGCGCTTCTGGCTCAGCCACGGCTGCGACGGCTTCCGGGTGGACATGGCCATGTCCCTGGTCAAGTACGATGACGAAGTGAAGACCGGCACCCGCGCCGTGTGGAGCGACGTGAAAAAGATGCTGGACGCGGAATTCCCCGACGCCGCCATGGTGGCGGAATGGAGCGCGCCCAAGCTGTCCCTGCGCTGCGGCTTCGACATGGACTTCTACCTCAGCGACTGGGGCAACGGCTATGTGCAACTGCTGCGGGAATACTCCACCCACGGCGACGAGAAAAAGGACAACAGCTATTTCCGCAAGGAATCCGACCACGACATGACCGGTTTCCTGAGCCAGTACATGGACTGGTATGCGGACACCAAGGACAAGGGCTATATTTCCCTCCTCACCTGCAACCATGACACCGTGCGCCCGCGCTTTAACATGGATTACAGCGAGCTCAAGCTCTGCTACGCTTTCCTGTTCACCCTGCCCGGCGTGCCCTTCCTGTACTACGGCGACGACATCGGCATGCGCTATCAGGACGTGCCCACCAAGGAGGGCGGCTATTTCCGCACCGGCTCCCGCACGCCCATGCAGTGGACGAAGGGCAAAAACCTGGGCTTCTCCGAGGGCTGCGAGGACGCGCTGTATCTGCCCGTTGACCCGGCGGCTGACGCGCCCACTGTGGAAGCTCAGGAAAAAGACGAAAACTCCCTGTTGAATACCGTGCGCAAGCTGCTGGCTCTGCGCCATCAGGAAGCGGATCTGCAGGCCGACGCGCCGCTGGAAATCGTTTCCGCCGTGCCCGGAAAGCCCGTGGTCTACCGCCGGGGCAATTTGCTGCTGGCCGTGAACGCCGCGGGCGAAGCCATGGACGCCGATGCGGATGTCTCCAGCAGGCAGCCCATCTTCACCCTGGGCGAAGCCAAGGTCGAAAACGGTAAGCTGCGCCTGGGCGCTCAGTCCTTCGCAGTGCTGAAATAAACGCCTGTACATGAACAGCCGCCGGACAGTGCAAACCGTCCGGCGGCTGTTTTCTGTTGATATTACTATAAGGATGATAAAATCACGTCAGTCCATCCGGTGCTTCACGCGGTCGCGCTCCTCGGCGCGCTTGGCGTTGTTGAAGCGGTCGAGGGTGCCCACCAGATAGCCGGTGATGCGGCGGATGCGCTCGAAGGGGCGTCCGTTTTCCTCGCGGCCGCAGCAGGGGCAGGTGTCGCCGATGATGCCGTTAAAGCCGCAGAGGGGGTCCCGGTCCACGGGATGGTTAATGGAACCGTAGCCCACGCCGCAGTCGTGCATGTGGCGCACGATGCGCTCGAAGGCTTCCAGGTTCTTGGTGGGGTCGCCGTCCATTTCCACGTAGCTGATGTGGCCCGCATTGGTGAGGGCGTGGTAGGGGCCCTCGATGCTGATCTTGTCAAAGGCGGAGATGGGATAGTACACCGGCACATGGAAGGAGTTGGTGTAGTATTCCCGGTCAGTCACGCCGGGGATAACGCCGAAGCGCTCCCGGTCAATGCGCACGAAGCGTCCGGACAGGCCCTCAGCGGGCGTCGCCAGCAGGGTGTAGTTCATGTGGCGCTCGTTGGTCAGGCGGTCCAGGTAGTTCCGCATGAAGCCCACGATCTCCAGGCCCAGGTTCTGGCTCTCCTCGCTCTCGCCGTGGTGCTCGCCGCGCAGGGCTTTCAGGCATTCCGCCAGGCCGATGAAGCCCACGGACAGGGTGCCGTGCTTGAGCACTTCCCGCACCTCGGAATCCCAGTCCAGGTTTTCGGAGTCGATCCACACGCCCTGGCCCATCAGGAAGGGGAAGTTGTAGACCTTCTTGCGGGCGATGATTTCAAAGCGTTCGTCCAGCTGCTCCACCACCAGGTTCAGCTTGCTTTCCAGCTCCTGGAAGAACCAGTCCACATCGCCGTTGGCCTTGATGGCGATGCGGGGCAGGTTGATGGAGGTGAAGGACAGGTTGCCGCGGCGGGGCGCAATTTCCCGGCTGCGGTCGTAGGCGTTGCCCATCACGCGGGTGCGGCAGCCCATGTAGGCCACTTCGGTTTCGGGATGGCCGGGCTTGTAGTATTGCAGGTTATAAGGAGCGTCGAGGAAGGAGAAGTTGGGGAACAGGCGCTTGGCGCTGACCCGGATGGCCAGATGGAACAGGTCGTAGTTGGGGTCGCCGGGGTTGTAGTTCACGCCCTCTTTGACGCGGAAAATCTGAATGGGGAAAATGGGGGTTTCGCCCCGGCCCAGGCCGGCTTCCGTCGCCAGCAGAATCTGCTCCATCACCAGCCGTCCTTCGGGGGAGGTGTCGGTGCCGTAGTTGATGGAGGAGAAGGGCACCTGGGCGCCGGCGCGGGAGTTCATGGTGTTCAGGTTGTGCACCAGCGCTTCCATGGCCTGGTAGGTGGCCCGGCGGGTTTCCTTCACGGCGTACTTCTGGGCGAAGTCGAACACTTCCGCGGCGGTTTCCGGCGCTGCCCATTTGCTCAGCTTGTCCATCAGCGCGGCCTTGAACTCTTCGTTTTCCTGGAGGGAGGGAATCAGGCCGGTTTCTTCCTTGATGGCGGCGAGGATGTCTTTCGCTTCGTCGTCGGCGTTTTCCACGCTGAACTTGAGCGTGAGCGCGCGGGACAGGTTATCCCGGAAGCGCTTCACAAAAGTCTTGCTCACGCCGGGGGCCATGCCGTAGTCAAAGTCCACGATGGACTGGCCGCCGTGCTGGTCGTTCTGGTTCGCCTGGATGGCGATGCAGGCCAGGGCGGAGTAGCTGGAAATATCGTTGGGCTCCCGCAGCACGCCATGGCCGGTGGAGAAGCCGTCCTTGAACAGGGTGGACAGCTGAATCTGGCAGCAGGTGGTGGTGAGAGTGAGGAAGTCCAGGTCGTGGATATGGATGTCGCCCTCGCGGTGCGCTTCGGCATGGGCGGGGTTGAGCACGAACATGTCATAGAACTGCTTGCTGCCCTCGGAGCCGAATTTCAGCATGCTGCCCCCATGGCGGTGTCGCCGTTGATGTTGGCGTTCTCGCGCTTGATGTCGCTGTCGATAGCATCCTTGTAGGCGATGTCCTCAAACACCTTCATGAGCCGGGTGTTCATTTCGCGCACGCGGCTGCGCTCGGCGCGGTAGAGGATATAGGCCTTCGCGGTGCGCACGAAGCCCTTTTCGATCAGCACCCGTTCCACCGTATCCTGCACTTCCTCCACGGTGGGGATGCTGCCGATGTTTTCGTTGTTTTCCAGTTCCTTTTCCACCTGCTCGCTGATGGCGCGGGCAGTTTCTTCGCCCTTCGCGCTGCCGGAGCCTTCAAATGCCTTGGTCACCGCATGCTGAATTTTATCCAGATCAAACGGCACAATGCGTCCGTCACGTTTCTTAATGGACGTGATCATCTTCTTTTCCCTCCAAGATATAGTGTCTTTTGATTCCATCGTCTACAAAATATTGTGCGCAAGCAACGCGCCGAATCCTATTATATCGGGTTCGGCGCGTCATGTCAATACCATATTTGGGATACAATGCGAAACATTTTCGACATATAGGCACAATATATGGTATAGAATTGTATTATATTTGTTTTGGAATGGTCATTTTTGAGGCATTAGGCAATAGGCATTAGGGATTAGGGATTAGGCAACGTGCCCCCAACCGTCATCCCGACCGCAGCGAAGCGGAGTGGAGGGACCTATGGGGGCTCGTCCCTAATCCCTAATCTCTATCCCCTAATCCCTCACTTCACGGCAATTCAATCGTCGGGTCCTTCCGGCGCGGCCGATAAATGGAGAACTTCCCGCCGATGCACTGCACGGGCGCAGCGTGCACCTTTTCGCACAGCTCCTGGCAGGCTTCCCGGGCGGAGATGGGCGCTTCCCGCTGGACGGAGCATTTGATCAGTTCCCGGGCTTCCAGGGCGTCCCAGGCTTCCTTCACGGTGCCTTCGGTGATGCCCTCTTTGCCAATGTACAGAATCGCGGGCAGGGTGTTGCACATGGAGCGCAGATACGCCCGCTGCTTGCTGGTGATTTCTAAAGTCATTTTTTCCTCCTGAATCAGTTATAGATGTTTTCCAAGACTCCTCGTATTTTAGGCAGCGTACATTCGTCTGCATGTCATCCTGAGCACCCCGAAGCGAAGCGGAGGGGTAAGCGAAGGATCTCATAGTTACGAACAAAAACAAGCAACATACTACCCAGCAATGAGATCCTACCCGCCCTTCGGGACGGGCGCAAGCGAACGCGTTCGGATGCGCTCAGGATGACAATGATAGTATCGCTCCTTAAAGCATCTCGGTCGATTTACTGCTTGTTCTTAAGTTCACGACAATCCCTTCAAGGGGAAGCCTTTTTATTCTACAAAGTCAAACTCCATGTCCTCAATACGAACCGTGCTGCCCTCCTGGGCGCCGGCTTCGCGGAGGGCGTCGATGATCCCGGCGCGGCGGAGGGTGCGGTGGAACCAGTTGAGGGATTCCTCATCGGAGAAGTTCACGCTGTCGATGAGCTGCACCACCGCGCTGCCGGTGACCACGAACACGGGGCCGTCCTTCTCGATCTCGAAGGTGCCGTGCTCCAGCATTTCGGGCAGCATTTCTTCCTCGGTGAAGGGCTCCATGGGCGGCAACTGGGCCAGCGTATTCGCCACGCAGTCCATCAGCGCGTCAAAGCCCTGCCGGGTGGCGGCGCTGACGGGGAACACGGGGTATTTGTCCCCGATATGCTCTTTTAACATCTGATAGCCCGTTTCGCCATCGGGCAAATCCATCTTGTTGGCGGCGATGATCTGGGGCCGGTTCGCCAAGTCGCCGTATTTCAGCAGTTCTTCGTTGATCTGCTCGTAGTCCTCCACCGGATGCCGACCCTCGGAGCCCGCCGCGTCGATGACGTGGAGCAGCAGCCTTGTCCTCTCCACGTGCCGCAGGAAGTCATGGCCCAGGCCCGCGCCGTCGCTGGCTCCTTCCACCAGGCCGGGAATGTCCGCCATCACGAAGTCCTGGCCGTGATGCCGCACCATGCCCAGGTTGGGGGTCAGGGTGGTGAAATGGTAGTTGGCGATCTTGGGCTTCGCCGCCGTGACCACGGACAGGATGGTGCTCTTGCCCACGTTGGGATAGCCCACCAGCCCCACGTCGGCGATGGATTTCAGCTCCAGCACAAATTCATGCCGCTCGGTCTTGATGCCGGGCTTGGCGAAGTTGGGGGCCTGCCGGGTAGGCGTGGCAAAATGGCTGTTGCCCCAGCCGCCGCGGCCGCCGCGGAGCAGCACCTTCTGGCGTCCCGCCTCGTACATATCGGCGACGACCACGCCGCTTTCCTTTTCACGGACAACCGTGCCCACCGGCACCTTTACGACCAGCTCTTCGCCGCGCTTGCCCTGCCGCCGTCCGCTGGAACCGTCGGTTCCCGCCTCGGCTTCATACTTGCTGCGGAAGCGGAAGTCCAGCAGCGTGTGCATGTTTTCGTCGGCCAGCAGCACCACGTCGCCGCCGCGTCCGCCGTCGCCGCCGTCCGGCCCGCCGTTCTGCACGAACTTCTCCCGGTGAAAGGAAACGCAGCCGTTGCCGCCGTTGCCCGCCTTGGCAATGAAAGGCGCACGGTCCACAAATGCAGCCATAACAACACCTCCCGGTGGAAAAATCACATCGTTCAGTATAACATGGAACAAATCAGAAAGCAATTGGTTTTTTGGCTGTTTTGCAGTTGCGGGAAACGGCTGATTTATGGTATAATTTTTCCAGGTATCTGTTCGGTCGACTGTTTTATTAGACGGCTTACATGATGAACGAGGACGAAGCAGGTGGCCTGTTCGGCCCCCTAAACCCCTGAACCAGGGGACTTCGCCCCCTGGACCCATTTAGCGCATACAGCTTGATTGATCGAATTGTCTTGGTTCCCGCTGGTGCTGGGAGGAACGCAAAAGCCAGGCTTGACGCCGTTCTGCTTCTGGCCCGGCGGACGAACCGCCGATGACCGCCAGTGGCGGGAATCTCATCGGCGGTGAGATCAGGCGAAACGAGCAATGTCCGCTGTGCGGACT
>CADBCX010000252.1:0-3775 GCA_902793245.1 uncultured Eubacteriales bacterium
CCCGGGCCTGAGCTCGCTGCTGAGGCGCGCGAAAATGTTGTAGTCGATGTCGTTGTCCTCCCGGCGGATCAGCGCCATGGAGCCGATTTTGATCACAAGTTCAATGCCCATGCTTTTGTGTTCCTTATCTCACAATTCCGCGCGGATGGCGGCAAGCAGCTCGTCATAGCTTTCAAAGGCGGGCAGCTCGGGATGCTCCTTCTTGATCTGCTCCGTGCTGCGGAACAGGAAGCCCGCCTTGCTGGCCTGGATCATGGCCAGGTCGTTGAAACTGTCGCCCGCGGCGATGGTGTCAAACCCCACGGATTGCAGGGCCTTCACGGTGGACAGCTTGGACTGGGCCACCCGCATTTTGTAGCCCGTCACCGTGCCGTCTTCGGCCACTTCCAGCGTGTTGCAGAAGATGGTGGGCCAGCCCAGCTTCTTCATGAGCGGGGAGGCGAACTGGGTGAAGGTGTCGCTCAGGATCAGCACCTGGGTTTCCTCCCGCAGCGCGTCCAGAAATTCCTTCGCGCCGGGCATGGGGTCGATGGTTTCAATAACCTTTTTGATTTCATTCAGCCCCAGGCCGTGCTCCTTCAAAATGCCGATGCGCCATTTCATCAGCTTGTCGTAGTCCGGCTCGTCCCGGGTGGTGCGTTTCAGTTCCGGGATGCCGCTGGCCTGGGAAAACGCAATCCAGATTTCCGGCACCAGCACGCCTTCCAAATCCAGGCAAACAATGTTCATGTTTTTTATTCCTTTCCAGTTTCTTCTTTTTCTTCCTTAACTGTCTCTCCTGCCTCGGCCTTCTTATCCTCCAGCGCGGCGCGCAAGTCCTCGGATTTCAGGCTCATCAAGGTGTCCTTATTGATTTCCTCTTTGCCCTGGGCCAGCCGGTCGGCCTGGGCGGCGATGGCGCGCTCGAACAGGTTGCGCACGCCGCGGGCGTTGCCGAAGCTCTCCACGTCCTTGCTTTCTTCTTCCAGGATTTCCCGAAGCGTGTCCTCCGCGCCCTCGGCCAGGGTGTAGCCGCTTTTGCCGCAGCGCATATTGAAGATGCCCACCATTTCGTCGATGGTATAATCCGGGAAGAACATGAACCGGTTGAAGCGGCTTTCCAGGCCGGGATTGGAATGGACGAACGCCTGCATCAGTTCCGTGTACCCAGCCACGATTACCACCAAATCCTCCCGCATATCCTCCATGGCTTTGAGCAGCGTATCCACCGCTTCCAGGCCGTAGTCCGTGCTGCCCCGGTTGGTGAGGGCGTAGGCTTCGTCGATGAACAGCACGCCGCCCTTGGCCTTCTCGATGACCTCGCTGGTCTTGATGGCGGTCTGGCCCACGTAGCCCGCCACCAGCCCGGAACGGTCCACCTCCACCAGATGGCCTTTCGATAATACGCCCAGGCTCTTGTAAATGCGGCTCATGAGGCGGGCCACCATGGTTTTGCCCGTGCCGGGATTGCCGGAAAACACCATGTGCAGCGACAGGTCGGGGGTGGGCAGGCCGTGCTCCTTCCGGGCCTTGCAGATTTCGATCCAGTTCACCAGGCTGTCCACTTCGTCCTTGATGGTGTCCAGGCCGATATAGCCGTGGAGCTCCTTCTTCAAGTCCTCCATGCTTTCGGCGGGCTGTTCCTCTTCCTGCTGCTTTTCTTCCTTTTTATTCTCTTTCTTTTCCGCCGCTGCGGGCGCCGCTTCCGCCGTGGGCGAAGCGGGGGAGGCCTCCGCGGCGGGTTCTGCATCTTCCGGGGATACGGGCTTGATGCCCCACAAATCCTCGCTGAGCAGCTGCATCCGCTGGCGCAGCAGGCCCTGCATGATTTCGTTCTGCATCTGGATGATTTCGTCTTTGCGATCCATGGGCTGTCGCTCCTTCTTCTTCCATCGAACAACCGGAACAGAACCGGTTTCATCCTATTTTACAGCGCTTTGGCCGTTTAATCAAGGCTTTCGGAAGAAATAAAACGCTTTCCGGAGAAAAGCACGAAACAAAAACAAAGCGCATATGTTCAGGTGTCCCTAAAAGCCTTCCCCTCAAGGGGAAGGCTTTTGGGGTTGGTCAGTGATTTAAATTGCCCTTTACGCCGCGATTGAATTGTTACCATCAAAAAAACTATTGACAAAATGATGATCTTAGTGTACTATGTATATAGTTCACTAATGAACGCGAAAGGAGGGGGAAGCATGGAGTTTGACGTGAACCGGCCCATCTGGCTGCAGGTGATGAATGCCCTGGAAACGGACATCGTGACCGGCAGGCGAAAGCCGGGAGAGAAGCTGCCGGGGGGACGCGACCTGGCCCTGAGCTTTCAGATCAATCCCAACACGGCGGCGCGGGTATATCAGGAACTGGAAAAGATCGGCCTGTGCGAAACCCGCCGGGGAATGGGCACTTTCGTGACAGGGAATGAACAGCGGATTTTCCGGGCGCGGGAAGAAATGATGATGCAAACAGTGAAGGATTTTCTGGCCAGAATGGGCCAGTTCGGCGCGTCGCCCCAGGAAGCGGCCCGAATCATCCTGAAGGAGGTACAGCAATGATGCTGGAAAGCAAAGAAGTCACCAAACAATTCGGTTCCAAAATCGCGGTGGACCATATCAGCCTGTCGCTGGAAAAAGGTCACATTTACGCCATGCTTGGCCCCAACGGCAGCGGCAAAACCACCTGGATGAAGCTGGCCGCCGGGCTGCTCAAGCCCACCTACGGCATGGTGTGCTTCAACGGCGAGCCGGTGAGCATCGAAAGCCGGAAGCATGTGGCCTACATGTCCACCGAACCTTATTTCTACAATTGGATGACGGTCAAAGATGTGGGTAAATACTACCAGGATTTCTTCGAGGACTTCTCCTATGACCGCTACCTGACGCTGCTCAAGCAGATGGAGCTGACGGAAAACCTGAAAACCAAAGCCCTGTCCTCCGGCATGATGGCGAAGCTGAAAATCGCCGTCACCATGGCCCGGGACGCCGACGTGTATATGCTGGACGAGCCTTTCAACGGCATCGACCTGTTGGCCCGGGACGAGATTCGCGCCTGCATCGTGGGCTACGCCAACGAGGACAAGCTGATGCTCATGTCCAGCCATCTGGTGGAGGAAATGGAAGCCATCGCCGACCGGGCGGTGTTCATCAAGGACGGCAAGCTGGTCGAAAACGTCGATCTGGAAGAGATGCGCACCCAGCAGGGCGTTTCCATGGCGGACCGCTACCGCCAAATCTACGGACATACGGAGGGCTGAAGCCATGTTCAAGCTGATGAAATATGAATTCCGCAAAACCTGGATCACCAAGCTGATCCTGCTGGGTATCACCGCCGCGGTGGAGATCTGGTTCCTGGTTTCTCTATATATGGAGAAGGAAGACGGCCTGGCTGGCTCCATCGGTATCCTGATACTGCTGGCCGTTTTCGGGGTGCTGTTTATCGGGCTGCAAAGCGTGCTCACGCTGCACCGGGACATGAACACCAAGCAAAGCTACATGCTGTTCATGACGCCCAACAGCTGCTACAAGATTTTGGGCGCGAAGGTGCTGGAAAACGGCCTGTCCATCGCCCTGACCGGCGCGTTCTACTTCGCCCTGGGGGCGCTGGACATCTCGCTCCTGTTTGCCAAGCAGGGCCAGCTGAACCAGATTTGGCAGATGATCCAGGACATGCTCAAGTCCATCAATGAAGAAATTCCCCTGAACGCCGACGCCCTGGCTGCTTTCATCTTCTCGCTGCTGGCGGGCTGGATCGCCACCGTCGTCACCGCTTACCTGGCGGACGTCATCAGCGCCGCGCTGCTCAA
>CADBCX010000252.1:3815-4275 GCA_902793245.1 uncultured Eubacteriales bacterium
TGATGTACGTCGCAACCGCCCAGATCATGGAAAAGAAACTGAGCGTCTGATTCAGATTACAGAGAACACCTCATCCGCCGCCTGCGGCGGCACCTTCCCCTCAGGGGGAAGGCTTTTTGTTTTCCCCAAAACGCAAAAAACCACCCATTCTCAGGTGGTTCATTGCGGTGCGTTGTCCATCAGGCTTCTTCCACTACGGTTTCCGCAGCGGGAGCGGCGAAAGCCTGCATCGCGCCGGACTTGCGCATGGTGCGCAGGCAGCGGGTGCAAACGTTCAGGCGCATGGGACGGCCGTCCACGATCACGCGCAGGGGCTGTACGTTGGGAGCCCAAGTACGGCTGCTCTTGCGGTTGGAGTGGCTCACGTTATGGCCCGTCATCAAGCCTTTTTCGCACACTTCACAAAACTTGCCCATTGTCATTACCTCCCCGGGGAATTCGTCATGCGGGGTACGCCGCG
>CADBCX010000253.1 GCA_902793245.1 uncultured Eubacteriales bacterium
TCTGGGCCTCCTTTCCCAGACTTAATTCTACCCTCTTCCTCTTCCTAAGGTAAATTCCATCTCTTACTTCCACTGTGGAACTTACTTTGGGAATTCACTAATACCTGATTCATAACGAAAAAATGAAAAAAATGCTTGACAAATGAAAGCCTCTTTGTTATAATTACTCCTGCGTTTGAGAGTTGCCCTCTTGGACGCGGAGCGTTGGGGAATGGTGTAACGGCAGCACCTACGACTCTGACTCGTATTGTCAAGGTTCAAATCCTTGTTCCCCAGCCATTTGCCTCCATTGTCTAGAGGCCTAGGACGCCGCCCTCTCAAGGCGGAAACATGGGTTCGAATCCCATTGGGGGTGCCACTCATGAATGCCACCTTGGTAGAGAGGTGGCGTTTTTTTATTACAAAAACATCCTTTGTTTTCCGGGCTTTCTCCGCTATTTACGAAGGAGCACCCGCAGCGGGAAAACAGGGGCTTTCTTTTTATACTGTTATTGCTTCGGCAGCTATATATTGCCACCATCTGCTTGTCTAAAGGGACAACTGCTGTGTTGTCGTCGGTCGCCGATGCTACGGCATCGCCTTCCTCCTCCGCCTTGCATCTGTCGCTTTATTCTGCGCATCTCATTGGTAATATATAGCTGCCGAAGTAATAAGAACGAACACCATTGCCTTGTGTTTTTTCTTCTTTTCTGTTTTTTCCCTTGCTTTATGTGAGTTTCCTTTGTATAATATGAATGGGGACACACGATCATAGAAAAGCGAGGCCGACGCAATCCCAGCGTTAAGCCGGGCTTGCCTGAGCATAAGAAAGACCAGGCGTTTTACAAGCGGATATCAGGCAAAGGATAGCCGCTGTTCAAAGCAGAAGATACGGTTTTTGAGGAGGGAACAAATCATGCGGCCGCTGAAAAAAACGATACTTACCGGAACAATCCTGTTTATCGTGATCCTGTGCATTGTTCTGAACTCCGTGCAATACAATTCTTCCAAGGCCATGCTGTATGACCAGTATCAATCCTATATGGGCGGTATTCTGCACTTTGTCGCGAAAGATATAGACGTGGATGATCTGGAAAAATGCATCAGCACGGGCATTGAATCCGCCAAGTATAAAGAATTGCAGACGGAACTGGATAAAAACAAGGAAAGGCTGGACATTCATTTCATTTACATCATCGTGCCGCTCAACACGAACCCGACGGATAACATCCAGAACGTCATCGCCGGAGCGACACAGTACGAATACGAACATGAAGCGGATCAGCTGGTTCAGTTGAACACGCTGGCCGGAAATTCCTATTCCCCGGAAACCGCAAAGCTGTACCTGGACGCTTACCAGTCACGCGAACTGTCCTTCTTTGAAGCCAAAAGCGAATGGGGCAACGATTATACCGGCGTTCTGCCGCTGATTGACGCCAACGGAAAACTGGTGGCCGCGCTTTGCGTTGATGTGGACATTGAGGACATTTATGCCCGGCTGCGCAATAGTATTGTAGAAAATATTATCCTGATCCTGTCGCTGGGTCTGCTTTTTGTGGGCGTCTTTTACATCTGGACGGAACGGAAGGTGTCCGAACCGATTGAGCGGCTCGTAGACAGCGTGGTGGACTTCGCTTCCAAATGCCGGGCGCAGAAAGACCCGGATGCCCTGAGCATGGACGTGCCGATCATCCGCACGAACAACGAGGTGCAAACGCTGGCGGAAGCTGTCGGCAAGATGAGCGAGGCAATCCGGGAATATGTGCAGAACATCGCGTCCACGGAAAGCGAATTGGAACGGGTGACAGCGTTGGCCAACCGGGATAATCTGACTGGTATCCGTAACAAGAACGCCTTTGACTCCTATACGGATGAGCTTGAATCCGTGATGAAGAGTGAAGAAGAAATTTCTTTCGCGCTTCTGATTTTTGACATGAACCATCTGGAAAAGGTGAACGATTCCTGCGGCCATGAAAAGGGCGACCAATACATCAAGAAAACCTGCAGCGTCATCTGCGAAATATTCAGCCATTCTCCCGTGTTCCGCATCAGCGGCGACGAATTCACCGTGATTCTCACAGACCAGGATTACCACGACAGAAACGCTTTGCTCACGTGGGTGCGCAGCACCTTCGAGGAGATGTCCCGGGACGAGTCCCTGCCCTTGTGGGAACGCTGCTCCGCGGCCATCGGCATGGCCGAGTACCGTCCCGAAACCGATCACAGCTTCGGAACGATCATCGCCCGGGCGATGGAAGCCATGTATCAGGAAAAAGATCGGATCCTGCGCAGCAAAATCAAGGCATGAGAAGGTGAGGCGCTTGACAACCCGTCAGGAATGGCTGAACGCGCTGCTCAAAATCGTTTCGCCGGTGCTGGACGCGTTGGAGAAAGGCGGATTGAGAGAACGGCTGCCCTTGGATTTCCATCCGGAACGGGCGGATTTCGCGCCGCTGGAAGCTTTCGGGCGCAGCATGCTGGGCCTGGCCCCGTGGCTGGAAGCGGAGGAAAGCAAGCTCGGTGAAGAGGAACGAAGCCTGCAAAGACAGGCGCGGGAAAAAGCGCTGCTGTGCATCAGCCGGGCGACCGATCCTTCCAGCCCGGATTACATGCTCTTTGACCGCGGCGGACAGCCGCTGGTGGACACGGCGTTCCTGGCCCATTCCTTTCTTCGGGCGCCCAAAGCCCTGTCCGGCGCGCTGGATAGCCGGGTGAAAAGGCAGGTAGCCGACGCGTTCCGCGCTTCCCGGAAAATTCCTCCCGCCGACTGCAATTGGCTGTTCTTTTCCGCCATGGTGGAAGCCGGGCTGTATGTGCTGGGCGAGGAATATGATATCATGCGGGTGCTCACAGCCCTGCGCGCGTTCCGCCGTTGGTATGTGGGCGATGGGGCTTACGGCGACGGCGACGCCTTTCACTGGGATTATTACAACAGCTTTGTGATTCAGCCCATGTACGTGGATATTGTGAACCTCATGCGGCATGAGCATCCGGAAATTGCCGCCCAGCGGGACACCGTGAACCGCCGGGCCGGCCGCTACGCCTCTGTGCTGGAGCGGATGATCGGCCCCGAAGGCAGTTATCCCGTGGTGGGCCGGTCTGTCTGCTACCGTTTCGGCGCCTTCCAGATGCTTGCCCAGGCAGCGCTGGAGCATATGTTGGAGCCCCATCTGACGCCCGCTTCTGTGCGCTGCGCATTGACGGCTGTAATCGAAAGGGTCATGAAAGCGCCGGATATGTTCGATGCGCAGGGTTTCCTTCGTCCCGGCGTGTACGGTTACCAGCCCGAACTGGCCGAGCCCTATATTAACATCGGCTCCCTGTACCTGTGCAGCGCGGTGTTCCTTCCTCTCGGCCTGACGCCCGACGATCCCTTCTGGGCTGACCCGGATGAAGACTGGACAGGGAAAAAGGTCTGGCGAGGCGGTCACATCACAATCGACCATGCGGAAGACTGATCAAATTGATATGCGGTAAATATGCCGCAGGCGGCTGATGCCCTGTCCGCCTGCGGTTTTCTTCTTGACAAAGGAATGGTTCAATTTCTGATGCCTGCCTCAAACGGGAAGCGGTTCCCATTGAAAAATCATACTGTGCTTTTTCTAAATTCTTAACAGCTATGTTTTGAAGGGTAACGAAGCAGGGGCCTGTGCGGCCCCTAAACCCCGCACCAGGGCGGTGACCGCCCTGGACCCGCAATAGCG
>CADBCX010000254.1 GCA_902793245.1 uncultured Eubacteriales bacterium
CAGGCGGGCAGCAGTGCTTCGATGTCTTTGCTTAAGGAACCGTTGGGATAGCTGAGGCCCCGGACGGGGTAGCCGCACAGCGCTTCCAGGGCTTTCCGGTCGTCCAGCACTTCCTGGGCCACCTCGGGCAGGGGGCAGCGGGCGATGGTGGGATGCGTGACGGTGTGGCAGGAGACCTCATGCCCCACATACAGGGTCTTCACTTCCTCCGGGGCGATGTGCCTTTCGTCGCCCAGGAAGCCGCTGTTCAGATGGAAGGTGCCCTTGATGCCGTACCGGTTGAAGATTTCCACAAGCTGGCGGTCATAGGTGCGCCCGTCGTCATAGCTCATGGTGAGGGCCTTGTGCCTGCCCCCGGGATAGCAGGTATAAACCTTGTTCATACGTTCCTCCGCATAGAAGTGGGGCTGCCGCCCGTTTCCGTTGCGGCAGCCCCGATTGGGTTCAGTTGGGATTATTCAGCCAGCGCGGCATGATAAGCGGCATTGTATTCTTCGGTCATCATGTCGCCGCCCTGGGCAGCCCAGTCTTCCCAGGCAGCCCGCAGGCCGGCTTCGTCGATGAGGCCCGCGATGTACTGCACGGCAGCGTCAGAGATGATCTGGTTCAGCTGGGTGCCGAAGGCCACGGCGGTTTCGCTCACGAAGGGGAAGCAGGGGTCGGAGACGGCGTAAGGAGCCAGTTCCAGGTTCAGGGCGTTGTAGCGCTCACGCAGCTGAGTGACGCCGCGGTTCACGATGGCCGGAGGATTCTCCAGGTTGCCGGGAACGCCCATGCCCAGCTGGTTCAGGTCATGCAGGTACATCTTGCTGTTGTTGGAGGCTTCGTCGGTCTTGTCTTCGGGCACATAGCGATAGCCGTCCTCGTTGACCCACCAGGTCACGCCTTCGATACCGGCGTTCAGGGTGGTCTGGCCGTCGGGGCTGTTGCACCAATCCAGGAACTTCAGCACCTTGGGCAGGTCGGCTTCGGACACGCTCTTGGTGATCATGATTTCACCGGCAAAGCCGTTGTTCTGGGGCCACACGGTCACAGAGCCGTCTTCCTTGGCCACAGGGCCGACGGTCATGAAGATCTGCTCGGTGGTGCCGGCGTTGTTCTCGAACCATTCCTGCTGACGGTGGGCGTTGTCCAGGCAGTCAAAGCGCATGAAGGCTTTGCCGGTGCGCTCGATGTTGTCCCAGTCAGAGGTGGAAATCTGGGCGAAGTTGGGGTCGATGCCGCCGATCTCATACAGATGGCGCAGCCAGTTCAGGCCTTCCAGGTAAGCGGGAGACTTGTGGGCGGGATAGATGTTGCCGTCCGCGTCCACGCCCCAGTTGTTGGGCGCGCCGAAGGCCACGGTGATCACGTTGATGGTGCCCGCGGTGTAGGAGCACATATTCAGGGCGTAGGTATCCTTGCTGTAGCCCGCCAGCTTTTCAGCCAGTTCGGTCAGGTCGGCAATGGTCTTGACTTCCTTGTCAAAGCCCACTTCCTTGGCGATGTCGCAGCGATAGTAGATACCGGCGCGGGGATAAGCGCGGCTGCGGAAGATGCCGTAGATGCGGCCGTCCACGGAGATGTTGCGATACACGCCCGCGGTGCCGGCGGCCAGGTAAGGATAGCTCTCGGCATCGGCGATGTAATCGGTCAGATCCCAGAAGGCACCGGCGCGGGCGGAGTCAATGATGGAGGGGCCGCGGGCGTCGGTAACGGCCATGATCATGGGCGGGTTCTTGTCCGCCAGGGTGGTGTTGATCAGGTCGCCGTAGGTGGAGTTGGGGCCCCACAGGATGTTCAGCTTCACGCCGGTTTTTTCTTCAATGTATTGCAGAATGGGGTTGTTCTCCGCCGCGAAATCCACGTCCACGACGAATTCGGGCAGCATCACGGTGATTTCAAAGGGTTCTTCGGCAGCGGCGAAGCTGGCCAGAGAAAGCGTCATCACCAGCGCCAGGAACAGGGCAACGAGTTTCTTCATGGTTCTTTCCTCCTTATTATTTGTTATCGTTCAGCGGCGCTCAGGGCCGCGGATAACCGTTTTATCCTTTCAGCGCTCCCACCATGACGCCCTTGACGAAGTACTTTTGCAGGAAGGGATACACGCACATGATGGGCACAGTGGAGACCACGATGACAGCCATCTTGATGGACTGCTCGGGGGGCTGGACGAATTCGGGGTCCAGGTTGTTCATGTCGCCAGCGGAGCCGTTGGACATGATGATCAGTTCCCGCAGCAACACCTGGAGGGGCCATTTCTGCTTCGCGCCGGTCATGTAGATCATGGCGCCGAAGTAGGCGTTCCAGTGGCCCACGGCGTAGAACAGGCCGAAGGTGGCCAGCACCGGCAGCGACAGGGGGAGCACGATGCGCAGCAGCACGCCGATGTCGGTGCAGCCGTCGATGGAGGCGGATTCTTCCAATTCCTGGGGGATCCCCTGGAAGAAGTTCTTCACGATCATCATGTTGTACGCGCTGATGGCGCCGGGCAGCAGCACGCTCCAGAAGGTGTTTTTCAGGTTCAGGATGTTGGCCACCACGATGTAGCCGGGGATCATGCCGCCGCTAAAGAACATGGAGAAGATGACCATGTTCAGGAAGAAGTTGCGTCCCCGCAGCCGGGGCTTGGAAATGGCGTAGGCCATGGTAACGGTGAAAAACAGGTTGATGGCTGTACCGCAGACGGTAATGAAAATGGAGTTGCCAAAACCCTGCAAAATCTTGTTGGAGGAGAAGATGAACCGGTAGGCGTTGGTCGTCACGTCCTGGGGGATAATGAACATAGGCCGGGTGGCGATTTCATACTCCGTGGCGAAGGACGCGCCGATGATGTAGATGAAGGGCAGGATGGTGGTAAAGGCCACCAGGGTCAGAAAGATGTAGTTGAAGGCGTCGAAGATGCGGCTGCTGACCGTGGCGTTCTGCCCCACCGGGCCGGTGGATACGATCATTTTCTTGTGCTGGGGAGAGGTCATATTCGCTTCTGCCATGCTTCTTCCTCCTTCCTCAGTACAAGCCCTGCTCACCCATGAGGTGGGCGATCTTGTTGGACGTGACCACCAGCGTGACGCTGACGATGGACTTCATCAGGCCGATAGCGGAGGCATAGCTGAACTGGCCCTGCTGAATGCCCTGCTGGTACACGAACACGTCCAGGGTTTGGGACGCCTTGCGGTTCAGGGGGTTCGCCATCAGGATCAGGTGGTCGTAGCCGGTGTCCAGCATGGAGCCCATGCGCAGGATCAGCATCAGCACGATGGTGGAGCGGATGGCGGGCAGCGTGATGTGCCACAGGCGGCGGAGACGGCCCGCGCCGTCCACCATGGCGGCTTCGTACAGCTGGGTATCCACGTTGGTCAGCGCCGCCAGGAAGATGATGGTGCCCCAGCCGGTTTCCTTCCAGATCGTCTGGCCGATGATCATCCAGCGGAAGGTGTCGGGGGAACCCATGTAGTTGATGGGATGGCCCAGGATCATTTCCGTGCCCTTGTACACGATGCCGGAGGGGCCGAACATCACGAACGTGATGGACACCACGATCACGATGGAAATGAAGTGGGGCACGTACAGCAGCGTCTGCAGCAGCTTTTTGGACCGCAGCGACCGCATTTCGTTGAGCAGCAGCGCCAGGATGATCGGAGCCGGGAAATAAAAGATGATATTC
>CADBCX010000255.1 GCA_902793245.1 uncultured Eubacteriales bacterium
GTGGCGGCGGCGGTGGCGGCGGAGGCGGCAATCCCGGCCCCGCGCCCGGCCCTGACCCCGATCCCGATCCCGGCCCTGGCCCCGGTGACGGCGGCGGCGGCGGTGGCGGCGGCAATCCCGGCCCCGGCCCCGGCAATCCCGGCCCCGGCCCCGGCAATCCCGGCCCCGGCGATCCCGGCCCTGGCCCCGGCAATCCCGACCCCGGCGGCGGCGGCGCGGACGTGATCTCCAATACCCCCGCGCCTCCCCAGCCGACCCCCGGCCCCGCTAAGGAAGAACCGCATGACCATATTTTCTCCTTATGGAGTAAGCGTGGTGAACGTCTCCACGACCGGTGGTGCGTCATTTGCCATGTTGTCGGCCAGATTGAGAACCATCATTTCCGCGAGGTGCCTCTGCCAATGTCCGATGAGCATCCCAACGGCGGCACCTACTATAAGTGCCCCAAGTGCGGGTATGAGTACTATGATTGGAATGATGAGGAGTAAAACGTAAGACAGGTAGGAGGTAGTAGGTTTTTTAAAGCTGGATGCTGAAACGCAAACTCAGCATTTGCGGATAAAAAGCGCAGCCATTCTAAACCTCCTATCTCCTACCAACGCTGTCATCCCGACCGAAGTGGAGCGATAGCGGAACGGAGTGGAGGGACCTGAAAAGCGTAATGACCCGTTTGTTGGCTGAATGTGAAGCGTTTAGGTCCCCCTTCGGCTTCGCTCAGGGCAGGCTCTCGACGCCGCTTCACCTGGTCCCTCGACTCCGCTTCGCCTCTGGCTTCGCTTCGCTCGGGATGACAGCACCGTTAACTTTTATATTTGCTGTTTTCATATGAAAATAGTATAAACCATAAAAAGAAAGGCCGGTGTTCCCATGAAAAAATTCCTGGCCCTCCTGCTGGCCCTCGTCCTCTGCTGCGGCGTCGCCTGCGCCCAGGCGGCCACGCTGACGCCGGACGACCTGGTCGGCAACTGGTACACAGTGTATGAGGACGTGATCCCCATTTACCTCCTTCTGAACGAAGACCAGACCTTTGAGGCCGTCATCCCAGCTGACCTGCCCATTGAGGAAAAATCCTTTGACGGCACCTGGGACTTTGACGGCGCGGCCCTCACCCTCCACTGCGCGGACAAGGATATTCCCCTCACCCTGGACGGCATCGCGTTCGTGGGCGAACTCTTTGGCCTGACTGTGGAGCTTCACAGCGAATACATGGAAGACATTCTGGAAGTCCTCGTCGCTATGGACGATTCGCCGGACGGACTGGAACTCAACTAAAGAGGAGGAACAAAAATGGACTATAAGAAATTAGCGACCATTATTCCCATGCTGTCCGTTGCCGTGATGATCGCCTGGGGCGTGCTGGGCAACGCCTGGGGAAAAAGCTGGATCGCCGTGGCAATCGGCGGCATCCTGGCAGCCGTTCTCCGCGTGATGGCGGGCGGCAACAAATCCGACGACAACAAATAAAGGAGGAAACCGAGCATGAAGATGAAGAAACTGCTTGCCCTGCTTGTGGCGCTCATGATGGCCCTGGGCTGCGCTGCGGCTTCCGCCGAAACCGTATACACCAAGATCGCCGTCAACCATTACGCCGCCAAAGCGCTGATGGCGGGCTTCGGCATGCCCGAGGAGCAGATGGGCACGGTCGACCCCATCCTGGCCATTGTGGACGCCCTGGGCATCAAGGTCATTACCGTCGAGGACGGCGCGCAGATCGACCTGGACTTCAACGGCGCCGACGCCCTGTCCCTGGGCTGCGCCATGGACGGGGAAAACATCACCCTGGCCAGCACTCTGTTCCCCAGCTATGTGCTCACCATGAAGACGGAAACCATCGGCCAGATGATGCAGAGCTTCATGCCCGGCATGGCCGGCGGTGAAGGCGGCGCGGGCGGCATGGACCTGACTGCCGTGATGGAGCCCCTGATGGGCTACTTCTCCCGCTTCATGGAAGCCTGCACCGCCGCGGCGGTTCCCGGCGAACCCGTGCCCGGGGAATATGAATTCGAGGGCGTCAAGTTCGATACCCTGGTACCTATCACCGTGAATGTGCCCGCTATCGCCGAAGCGACGAAGACCCTGATGGACGAAATCCTGGCCGACGAAGCCGTGGTGGGCATGCTCCAGGGCATGGCCCAGGGCGGCGCTCCCTTTGACGTGGAAGAGATGAAAAAGGGCTTTGAGGAATGGATGGCCCACTTCCCGGATACCGTGACCGCTGAATTCTACAGCAACAGCGACGGCAGCCCCGCCTTCTACATGCAGGGCGAATCCGGCTATGAAGGCAAGGAAGAAGCCTCCTTCGGCTACACCATGGTGTTCCTGGACGGACAGAACATGAGCATGAAGTACTGGGACAAGGAAAACCAGATGAGCGCCGCGTTCACGATCACCAACAACAGCATGCGCATGGAATTCATCATGCCCGGCATGAGCTTCGCCATGGACATGACTGTGGATGAGGGCGAACCCACCACCATCGTGATCAAGCTGTACTTCATGGATCTGGACAACCCGCTGGTCACCGTGACCGTCACCGCCTCCACAGACGGGGCCCGCACCCTGCCCATGGAAGCGGATGGCAAGACCGTGCTGGCTATCGAGGATTTGATGAGCGGCCAAGGCGACGCGGCGAACGGCCTGCTGGGCGACATCATGGGCAACGGCCTGGGCGGCCTGATGGGCGCGCTGATGCAGGCAGTGCCCGAAGCGGCCCCGATGCTGGCCATGTTCTCCGGCATGCCCGCCGCCACGGACAGCAAGGCCATCCCGGAAGGGAAAATGCCCCTGCAGCTGGGCACCTCCGGCTACTTCATTGTGGTGCCTGACAGCTATACCTACGGCGAGCTGACCGAGGAAGACATTGCCGACGATATGGTGGCTTATCTGCTCAGCCCCGACAGCCTGCTGGACTTCGATATCTACCAGTTCTCCAAGGAAGGCTATCCTGAAACGCTGTCTGACTTCGTCATGCAGGAAGCGGAAGAATACGAAGCTTTCTCCATTGGCCCGCAGATGGAAATCAACGGCATTCCCGCCGGGATGTACATGGCGAAGGAAACCTATGAGGACAAGGAATACACCACCGCCACCTACGCCTTCGAGGACGGCGACCAGTACGTGGAAATCGTCTTCTGGCTGGACGGCGACGAAGCGGTGAACCTGGCGACGGAAATCATCTACAGCCTGTTCTATCAGGCGGCTGCCGAAGGAACGAATCCCATCGCCGGCGACTGGGCGGTGAACTACTTCGGCATTCCCATGTACTTCTACTTCAACGACGACGGCACTTACCTGGGCCTGATTGCCGACGAAAACGCGGCTGTCGCGGATGACGGAGACAACAGCATCGCCGGCATCTGGACCTTTGACGGCGAAAAGATGTACATGTACGGCGAAGAAGGCGAAGCCGGGGACGTGATCGTGTTCGCTTACGACGGCATGACCATGACCGGCCAGGTGGAAGGAATCCCCGTGGTATTCACCCGCGCCATCGAACCGGAACAGGCCGACTGAGCTTTCGACAGTCCGGCATGGATAAAGGGAATCGCTCTCATTGGAAACAATGGGAGCGATTTATTATCCCAATAATCATGCCGTTGCGGCACCGGCATGGTTATTGGGA
>CADBCX010000256.1 GCA_902793245.1 uncultured Eubacteriales bacterium
AAAAAGAAAAGCCAAAAGAAAGGAATACTCAAATGAAAAAGAATCTGACTGAACTGGTAATGATCCTCGACCGCAGCGGCTCCATGGGAGGACTGGAAAGCGATACCATTGGCGGATATAACAGCATGCTTCAGAAGCAGCGCCTTACCGAGGGCGAGGTGCTGGTGTCCACGGTACTCTTTGACAATGTTTCCGAAGTGCTTTTTGACCGGGTTCCCCTGGACAGGATGCCCCAGATGACCGACAGAGACTACTATGTCCGGGGCTGCACCGCGCTGCTGGATGCGGTGGGCGGCGCCATTCATCATATTGGAAATGTTCATAAATATGCCAGGGAGGAAGACCGTCCGGAGAAGACGATTTTCGTGATCACCACCGATGGTCTGGAGAACGCCAGCCAGAAATACAGCTACCGGGAGGTTAAGCAGATGGTGGAGCGACAGAAGGAAAAGTACGGCTGGGAGTTCCTGTTCCTGGGGGCAAACATGGATGCCATCGAAACCGCCGGCCGCTTCGGGATTCACGCGGACCGCGCCGCTACCTTCCACAGCGATCATCAGGGAACCGCGTTAAATTATGAAGTTTTAGCGGATGCGGTTCAGGAAATGCGTGCGAGCCGGGCGCCCATCGGGGCATCCTGGAAGAAACGCATCGAAAAGGATTACAGCAGCCGCGGAAAGGAATAAATAGGCGTGGGAAGAAAAGGAGCCCGCCCCCCAAAAAGTTACCGTAGATAATCTGAAGAGAATATAGTACAATGGACTTTAGATGAACACAAAGGAACGTCTTCTATGTTCTCGGACGAACAAAAAGAACCTGCAGCGAAGCTGCTTCCCCTGTGCTCTCAACTTTCTGATGGAGGTGCGCCATGGCTTACATGACACTGGATTTTCAAAGCGACTGTCTGATGGGAAATACGACCGTTTCCGTGATTCTGCCGGACAAACCCTGGAATGAGAAACCGGAAAAGTATTATTCCAATGGCAAAAAATACAAGGTACTCTGGCTGCTGCACGGAACCTTCGGCGATCACAGCGACTGGATCCGCAAATCCAATATTGAGCTCTATGCTTCTGAGCGGGACCTGATTGTGGTGATGCCCAGCGGCCTCAATGCTAACTATGCCAACTGGGAGCATTTCAGCATTGGCTTCAACATGTATGATTTTCTGACTCAGGAGCTCATGCCCCTGATCTATGGCTGGTTCCCGGCCTCGGACAAGAGAGAGGACAACTATATTGCCGGTCTGTCCATGGGCGGCCGGGGCACCTGCGTCTATGCCTTCAATCATCCCGAGCTGTTTGCCGGCGCCGCCGTTCTGTCTGCCGCTCCCAGGGATATCGAGTGGGACAGAAAGGTCAATCCCCAGTACTTCGAGAGAACCCAGGGCAGCATTGACAACCGGGGCGGCCTGAAGGAATATGTGGAGTCCTATGAAAACACCTGGCGGGTGCTGGACGAAGCGGTGGCGGCGGGAAAGAAGCTGCCGAAGCTTTATTTTGCCTGCGGCAAGGACGACGCGCTGTACAACGGATACCTGCACTTTAAAGAACACGCCCAGGAAATCGGCCTGGAGGCGAAATTCGAAGAGATTGACGGATATAAACACGAGTGGCGCTTTTGGGATCTGACCATTGAAAAAGCGCTGGACTATCTGGTGGGAGAAAAGAAGAAATAATCTCTGCAAAATCAAAGGGACGGCTCTTTGCGCCTTGTAAAGCGAAGAACCGTCCCTTGTGTTCCTGTTTTCCTGAGTTCCTGAGTTCTTGAGTTCCTGAGTTCCTATGTTCCTTAATTCTTATTCAAAGCATTTCCGGCAGAAGCGATCCACAAGATCGATGACCTGATCGGTCCAGAATTCGGGACCGCCGTGATCGGCTCCTTTCACAAGGTAGAAGCTGACTTCATGGCCGGTCTCTTTTAATTTCTCATAAAGGATGGCGCTGCCGGTGCAGTTGACGGTGCGGTCCTTGGTGCCATGGAATATGAGCACCGGGGGCAGGTCCGTCTGCGCATCGATATTGCATTCCACCGACAGGGCCCGAGCCAGCTCGGGATGCGCCAGCAGATCCTGCCGGCCCATCACCATGCCCTCAGGGCTGTCCGGCAGACAGTGGTTGACGGTCTGGGGATTGGAGTCGGGGGCCATGACGGAAGTGGAACCGTAGTAGTTCACAATGCCGCATACCCGGGCGCTGACGCCGGGATAGAGGTTGTCGTCTGTATGATCGTCCTGAAGCATGGCGCCCCACATGGCGGTATGGCCGCCGGAGGAATCGCCGGCCAGGATCATCCGGGCGGGATCGATGCCGAAACGGGCCGCGTTTTTCCTCAGAAAACGGACAGCGTTGCGGGCATCCACCGCCTGGGCCGGGAAGGATGCGATACCGGAATGGCGGTATTCCACAATGGCGCAGACATAACCCTTCTGGGCGAGCTTGGCTACCTGGGCCACCTTGGCGTAGACATACTGCTGCATCCAGGCGGAGCCCTGAACAAAGACAAAGCAGGGCCTGGCGAAGGGCTGCTTTTCGGCAAAGCGCCCGCATTCCACGTCGAACACGCCCAGACCCTTGGGAAAATCCTCCTGCTTGTAGGTGATGATGCCCTGGGGCACCGCGTCGTAATAATACCGGGCTGCCTGATAGCGGTATTCTTCCGGCAGGATCATCACCCGCCCGTCAAAATACAGCACATCCGGGCGGTAAGCCTCCGCCACCTCCCGAATCTTTTCCAGCCAGATGTCGGCAAATTTCTTGTCCGGCTTCCGGTAAGGAATGTACCGGTTGGTTTCCAAGGGCAGAGCCGGGCCGTAATATATCTCATTGGCAGGGTCGTACACGTCCGCTTCGTTGTCCGTGGACATGAACCAGCCCCACAGCCATTGATGGTGGAAGGTAGCCAGATACTTGATGCCCTGTTTGCGGAACGCCGCGGCGCATTCCCCCGCAATGTCCCGATGAGGGCCTGTTTTCACGGAATTGATGGGGTTGATTTTGCTGTCCCACAGGGAATAATTGTCCGCGTGCTCGGTAACGGGGCCGGCATATTTGGCCCCGCTGAGCTTCACCAAATCGGCCCAGGCGTCGGGATCGAAACGCTCCGCCTTGAACATGGGAATAAAATCCTTGTACCCGAATTCGCTCAGCTTGCCGTAATGCTGCTCATGCCACAGGTTTTGCTTGCAGCCCTTTAAATACATGTTTCGGGAATACCATTCGTTTTCGCAGGCGGGCACGCTGTACACGCCCCAATGGAAAAACAGGCCGAACTTGCCATCCCGCATCCACTGCGGCGCGTCGTGCTCCAGGGGTTTCCAGTCCAAATTCCAGCTCATACAGATACCTCCACATGATCAAAAGCAAGAATGGGCAGATAAGTCTGCGCATCCACGATGCAGCCCTCCGGCCCCCGGGGATGCGCGCCGTAGGAAAGGTACGCTTTCCCGACAACGGGCCGGTCGGGAGTGAGCCACAATTCATTTTCCTGCGCGGCAACGTTTTGAACAGCGTTTTCGCCCTGTTCATCGGTCAGCTGAAAATCGGAAGCGTCATGCAGCGGGCGCAGGCGCGTAAAGCCAGTGGCATTGCGGAAAGTCAACCGGATTTTTTCG
>CADBCX010000257.1 GCA_902793245.1 uncultured Eubacteriales bacterium
ACGGCGGATGCGTCTATGTGGATCAGGTGGAGCAGATCGTCGAACTGCTGCTCAACCGCCTGCGCGGCCGCCTGAAGGAGCAGCAGCTGAGCCTGGAGCTGACCCAGTCCGCCAAGGACAAGCTGCTGGATCTGGGCTACGACCCCGTCTACGGCGCGCGGCCCATGAAGCGCGTGCTGCAATCCAAGGTGGAAACCCTGGTGGCCCGCAAGCTCATTGCGGGCGATATCCTGCCCGGACAAACCATCGTGGTGGACGCCGACGCGAACGGCGGCTTCACCGCCGCAGCGGAATGATTTCCTTCCCGCAATCATGAAAAAACGGCATTGAAAAAGGCTGCCTCGCAAGGAGGCAGCCCTTTTTTGTTTGGTTTGGGATTATTGCAGGGTGTCCATGAACGCTTTCAGCGCCTGGGCCATCTGTCCACGGGTGAGGGGCTGTTCTTCGGCGCCCGCTTCCACCTCGGGCGTCCAAGGCGCGCCGAGGGCGGCGGTGACGGCGCCAAAGATCGCGGCGTTATCGCCGTTGGTCAGTTCAGTGCCGGCTTCCACGCCTTCGGGCACCAGGCCGTACTGGGCGAGGGTCGCCATGGCTTCGTCCACGGCGTTGGGCGTGCCGCCGATGAGCACGTAAATCGCGCCATAGAAGTCCCCCGCGGTGGCGGGATCATCCACGCCGAAGGCGTCGTCCGCCTTGGGAGCCATCAGGCCATTCCCAAAGGCGAAGCGCACGGCCTCGTAGTATTCGCTGCCCTCCGCCGCGTCGGTGAATTCCACCTGGGAGGCGTCCTTGGCGTTGAAGGGGTTCAGGATGACTTCATAGAGATCGGCGTTTTCGTTGATGGCGGCGGCGCTGCCGGCGGTGGAGCGCGCGCCGTTCTCCCAGGCCTTGCGGAAGGTTTCAGCGGCGGCCTTTACGGTTTCGGGCGTGACCGCTTTCAGCTGGCGCATATAGTCCAGGTTCCGATCCAGCTTTTTCCCGACCAGGACATCCTCAAGGACGGACACAGCGCCGGTCAGTTCGCCCGCGGGCTTGGCCAGGCCGGAATACGAGCTCATGATGTAGCCGTCCAGAGTTTCCTGATCCACATCCATTTCGGCGATCTTGTCCGCCAGGGAAGCGTACACGTCGAAGGTGTCCTTCACGTTGGGGTCGCGGTAGGAAATCAGGTACAGGGAGCCGTTGTCCATGACGCCGCTCACGGGGGTGTAAACGCCCATCTGGTCGCGCAGGATGGGCACGAGCAGCTTGTCGCCCACCAGCGAGCAGATGGCGGACAGGCCCGCGTCGTAATCCTCCACGCCGATGTCGTCGGCGGTGGCGATCACGTTGTTGAACTGCACGTTGCCGTCGATGATCAGGGCTTCACGCTGGCTGGGGATGGGCAGGTCATATGCCACGGCCTCCCGCTCTACATGATCCAGCTTCGCCAGGAAGGCGTCGGCCAGGGGACGGTTCAGGGCAATGCTGTTTTCGTTGCCCGCGAAGCAGGCCACGGCCCCGGCGCTGTTGGCGAAGAAGGACTGCACCGCCTCGAAGTGTTTGGTCACTTCTTCGGGCTGTTCGTTCAGCATGGTTTCCAGGTTTTCCAGGAAAGCGTAGTACTCCAGGAAGTTCATATAGCTGTAATAGCGATAGAAGGGATACCGGTCAGCCAGGCCGCGGAACCACATGATCTGGTAAGCGTTGCCGTTGATGGTGGCGCGGACGGAGGTCTTCTGGGCCTGCACCTGCTCGGCCAGCTTCTGCATATCGTCGAAGCGGGTGTGGAAGAGCAGCTCTTCCATCAGGTCGTAACCGGCGGCCAGGTCGTCGTCCAGGGCGTACCATTCGGCCACCACGTAGGGATGAATGGTGTCCTTCATGTCGCCGCCGTTGACGCCGGTGGTCTTACCGTACAGGTAGCGGCTGATGAGCACGTCCAGTTCTTCCTTGGTGTGCTTGTCGGTGTCCAATTGTCCCAGCAGGCGGGTGTAGAGGCGCATCCAGTGGATGTCCTCCTGGGGCAGGGCGGAGGCGTCCAGGTTGAGGGACACATAGCCGATGCCGTCCACGCCGGCGGGCACTTCGATGTGGCGGATACCGGATTCATCGGTAAAGTCGTTCACGGTGTAAGCCTTGATTTCTTCCGGCAGGCTTTCCACGGTGACGGCCTTGATCTTCGCCATCAGTTCGGAGGTGTCCTCGTTCTTGGGAGCGGCGTTGGTTTCGTCCACGATGGCCTGCAGTTCTTCCTGGGTCATGCCGGCTTTGATTTCCGCCAGCTTGTCCTTCAGGGCCGCATCCACCTTTTCCTTTTCGCCTGGGGCGGGATAGGTGGTGCTGAGGGTGTAGAGGGGCGCGTCCACCAGCCACTTGGCGACGGTTTCCTTCAGCAGCCCCTGCTGGTTCTCCTCGTCGATTTTGGACAGGCCGGCGACGTCCTCCGCATAAGCAAAGGGATCGCCGCTGACAGCAAATTGATACGCAAAGTTATATACAACGCCTTCCACGGGGCTGCCGTTTTCGGGGGCCAGCTTGGTGGAAATGTTCAGGCTGGTCATGGCACTGTCCACCATGTCCTGGGGGAAGCCGTTTTCAGCCACGGTTTTGAGCGCATCGTCCACCAGGGCTTTGAGCTGTTCCGCGTCGCCCTGGTTCATGCCGGTCGCCTGGAAGATAATGGCGTCGTCCGGCCCAGCCAACTCGCGGCCGCAGGACAGTGTTCCGGCGGGGAAGGCTTTCTTGAAGCTCTGGCTCAACACGGAGCCGCTTTCGTTCAGCAGGGAGCAGGTGTGGTCGATCAGGTTTTCCTGCTCCACGTCGCCCTTCATGCCGGGGCAGAGGATATAATAGATGATGACGCTCTGGTTGGTCACGTCGGTGCCCTCCGCCATGGGGAAGGCGAATTCGGTCACCGCGGGCTCGGTAATGGCGGCATAGCCCTTGTCCTCAATTTGCTGAAGTGCATCGTCTGCGCTCTTGTCGAGCGCGTCGCATATCCGCATGAACTTGTGGGCTGTCGGCTCGCTGCTCCCCATCTCGTAGAGGCTGATGGTGTTGTGGTGCACGCCGACCAGCTTCCCCAAGTCCCTTTGGCTCATGCCTTTTGCCATGCGTGCGTGGTAAAGGCGCAGCCCGAAGGCGTACCGCCATTCCATGTCACTCATTGCGGCCTTCTCTTCTTCTCGATGCAATGCTCCTCGAACACCCGCCAGTCGTACTCGACGCAGTCGCGGCACTTCACTGAGCGCCCCGACTTCATCTTGAGCATGACTGGGAACTCGTAGAGCGGCTTCTCCTCACCGCACTTGATGCACGTCCTAGATAGGCTCCCCATCGAATCACCTACCAGTTCGTTGCGAAGTCGTGAACCTCGGCACCAGCGCCGTAGTCATACACGACACCTTCGCCCTTGCCCGTCTGAACGACTGTCCCGTATGGCATTTCATCGGCATGGCTTATCTCAACGCCGACGACGTAGCGCCCATTTTCGTCGTGATAGAAGCCCTCGGAGTCGAGAGTCCACGTCGATGCAAGGTAGTGGCTCGAAGCGTTGTAGTACGTCTCCAAGTAGCCGTCATACCATCCTGGCATCGTGTGCGACGGGC
>CADBCX010000258.1 GCA_902793245.1 uncultured Eubacteriales bacterium
AGGTTTTAACCTGAACGAAGTATGTTCCCGGGGGCGCGTATTCTCCGTTTGACAGTTTCCCGTCCCAGTAAAAACTGCTGCCTGCGGGAGAAAGCTGCTGGGGCCTGGAAGGAACCTCGAATGCCAGCCGCCTTACAAGGCGGTTTTCTTCGTTCAGGATGCTCACCGAGAGGCCGCAGGGCACGTCGTGCTGTGCCAGAATGGCCATTTCCTGGCCCAGCTGCGGCACAAAGGAAGAACCGGTCAGCACTTGAAGGTTTACCTTGCCGGACGCGGGCTGCACGCACAGCAGCCGGGCCCCCTGGAATACGGGCGCCCCGCCCTCCAGGGTAATCAGCTGAATGATGGCATAGCCGTAACTGTCGTCGTCCGTATTCAGGGAGAGCATACGCAGCTTGCGTCCCGGCAGAATGGAACCATTGTCCTGTTCGTTGTCAGGAATTTGCTGCGCCTGGGAAAACTGCCAGACGCCGTCCCGGTGATAAATGATTTGATAATACAATTCCGTTTGCCGCCGGACGGTGAAGGAAAAGGTCACTTCCGTATCGCCGGCTGTGAGCAGCGTGTCCTCGAAGGTCAGATCGGTGATCGCTTTCCGGATCGGCACAGGGGCGGCGGGATCATAAGCGAAAAGCACTTCGCCGTCCTCCTGCTGGGGATAAACCTGCGGGGTGGAAGCGGCGTACTGCTCCAATAAGTAAGCATAGGTTTCCGCCAGGGTGATTTGCCCGTCATCGTTCTGGTCGGCGGCGTGTCCGCCCGCGGCATCGAAGCCGTAAGCCAGCACGGTGGCGAAATAGCTTGCTCCCTCCGCCGCGGCGGAAGGGCTTTGATAGTACCAGCTGGCTTCGCTGCCGCCGGCGCTGCAAAGCACCTTGTACTCCGGCCCGGATAAGTAACGCTGGTCGGCGCCGCCGGACAGGCCTTTGCCAATGATCGCGCCGGAATTGCAGGCGTCCAGGATGACGATTTTTTTCCCCGCCACCTGATCCAGTATCCGCTGAAGCTCCCCACCGGTCAGCAGGGTTTCCGTCTGTCCGTCGCTGAGCAGCAGCCCGGCGTCCGCATTGCTCACGTTCTCATGGAATATGCCGTGGGTGCTGAGATACAGAACGGAGGTGTCGCTTTCCCCGCTGTTCCCGAAAGCGGCAAGCACGGCTTCCTCAAAAGCTTCGGCTGTGGAAATCGTGTTGGAAGCGGTACGGATCAGGGCGTAAGGACGCGCATCGGAAAACAGCGCGTCGGACAGCAGGCGAAGGTTGTTCTCCGCCGCCGGCGCTGTATCCGGCTGGGACAAGAAATGGTCGCACCCGATCAGCAGCGCGCGGCGACTGCCCTCCTGGGCGAAGGCGGAAGAACTGTGCAGCGAAAGGAAGAGCAAAACGAATAAAACCGTAAGCAATCTGACATACCGCACAGCGTTCCTCCTCCTTTCCGTTTTCCATTATACTACACCCTTCGGCAAAAATCCACCGATGACACCGGGATGATGCAATTGGCAGAATTGCCAAAACAAAACGAAAGGCCGCGGAGCGAATCGCTTCGCGGCCAGGAAAACCGATGGTGTTATTTGATCAGTTCCTTCGCAACGTTCCAGGCGTCCTTGAGCTGCGGATCGGCCAGATCGCCGAGGGCGAAATAGACGCTTTTCAATTCCTCCGGCATTTCGGAAATGATGTCCGGGGTCAGGCCGACCTTGTGAACCTTTGCTCCGGAAGGCAGGAAGTATTCTTCTATGGTCATCTGGAAGCCGTCCGTATCATCGTCCAAAGGAATCACGGCCTGGACAATGCCTTTGCCGTAGGACTGGACGCCCACCAAGGTCGCGCGTCCCCGGTCGTGCAGGCCGCCGGAGAGGATTTCGGAAGAAGAAGCGGTGTTTTCGTTAATCAGGAACACCAGCGGAATACCGTCCTTGCCGGGCTTCATGTCGGTTTTTTCCTGATAGCCGTACCGATCCTGGGTGTAGAAGAGGATGCCGTCGTCCAGGAAAAGATCTGCGATCTGCCGCGCGGATTCCACCAAGCCGCCGCCGTTGTCTCGAAGGTCAACGATCAGGGCCTTTGAGCCTTGGTTCTCCAAAGCATCCAGCGCGGCCATGAATTCCTTTTCGCTTTCTCCGGCGAATGCATACAGCACAATCAGGCCCACCTGATCATCCAGCATGGTGGATTCGACACGGTTCACATGGATGGTGGCGCGGGGAACGTTGAAGGTCAGGTATTCCTTGCCGCGCTTGACTTCGATCTCCACGGTTTCATCCACGGTGCCGCGCATGATGTTCACGGCGTTCTGCATGGAATAGAAGTTCACTTCCAGGTCTTCGACCCGAACCAGCACGTCGCCTTTCAGCACGCCGGCGCGCTCGGCGGGCGTATCCTTGAACACGCGGGTGATCGTGACGGTGTAATCCTCCCGGTTGCCCAGCATTTCGATGCCGATGCCGCCGTATTCGCCCACGTCGTCTTCTTTCATCTGCTTCCATTCTTCGACATTATAATAACGGGTGTATGGGTCGTCCAGCCCATAGAGCATACCGCTGGCCGCGTTTTCCAGCATTTTATCGAGATCGGGCTCTTCGATATACCAGTTTTCCACGTATTGCAGGATGGTATCCAGTTTTTTGAAGCGCATCAGCCGATCGTATTCCTGCTGGGTGATGCTGACCGTTTTCTTGTTATTGCTGAATATATCGAACAGATCCGAGGCGTTCGCGGTAACGATAATGATGCTGGAAAGCAGCGCCAGCAGGAGAACGATGATCAAAAATCTTTTTTTCATGGATACTCCCTTCGATGAAAAGGCGGCCGCGTCAGCGCCCTTTCTTTACTTTTGTTTTATTATTGCCGCATTTGCGCATTTCAAGCAGCATTTTGAACGTGACGGCGTCCTCGAACTTCCGCAGGTCCAGCCCGACCTGCCGCTGTACCTTGTCCAGGCGGTAGACCAGCGTGTTGCGGTGGATGTACAGCTGCCGGGCGGTATCCGACAGGTTCAGGTCCTTCTTGAAAAACATTTCGATGGTATAGAGCATTTCTTCCCCGAACAGCCGGGCAGTGGACCGGTTGAACAGCAAGCCGTGGTAATGCTCTGCCATTTCGGGGGAGAGCTCCGAAAGGAATCTTTCCAACATCATGGAGCGGTAGACGTGGATGGTGCGCTCCGGGGCGTAGGCGCGCCCGATCTCGATAGCGCGGCGGGCCTGGCGGTAGGAAGCGTGCAGTTCGCCGATGGATTTGGCGACTTCGCTGATGCCGATCATGACGGGCAGGGCGATTTCGCTCATCAGCGTTTCCTGCACGGCGCAGGCGAACTGGCGAAGCTCGTCCTCATCTTCCAATCCGCTTACATCCTTGATGAAAGCGGCCGTGTGCTTGTCCATGGAAACCAATACGTCCGTGGCCGCGCGGGGAAGAAGCTCCTCCAGGATTTCAAACGCCGAACGCTGCTGCACCTGCACCATATGCATCAGCAGCACGCAGCG
>CADBCX010000259.1 GCA_902793245.1 uncultured Eubacteriales bacterium
GGATCAGCGAAGGGATAGAGGATGGAGGTGTTGATGTTGTTGTTGGTGGTGCCGCCCACTTTGCCCTGGCGATACCACTTGAGGCCGCTGTTGACCAGGTCGGCCCAGTGGGAGAAGTGGAGTTCTTCGCCGTTGGTGCCCAGTTCGTCCGTGCGGTAGAGCATCAGGATGTTCTGGATGACCAGGCCGTAAGCCTTGCCGTCGAATTTGAAATCGCCAACCTTGTCGGCCCAGGAGGGGGTCCAATCGGCGACCTTCAGGTTTTCATATTCGCCGTTGACCAGCTGGGTCCAGCGGGTCTCGTTCAGGCCGAAGATGATATCGGCGTCCTTGCCTTCGTTGGCGGCCTGCACGGCCTTGTCATCGCCGGAATAAACGGCGTTGTCATCCAGCTTGATGGTAAAGCCGGCTTCCTTCGCGGCGCGAATCAGCCATTCCACGCGCTCGGCGGAATTGGAGTTGGAATAGATGCGGATGGTGTAATCTTCGGCGGAGGCGAAGGAGCACAGGGAAAGCGCCATCACCATCGCCAGCGCGAGAGCCAACAGTTTTTTCATGGTTGAAACTTCCTTTCTATGAAATTGGCGGCGGATCCATTCCGCCTGTTGTGCTTATTATACCCCCTTCTTATTCCGCGGTCAAGCGGAATGAGGGCATAATATACAATTTTTTCACGGATTTTTGTATGCAGTCCATGAGAAAAACGGAATTACGCTTTTTCAGCCTTGGGCTTGCGGCCGCGGGGCTTCTTGGCGGGGGCTTCTTCGGCTTTGGCCTTTTTTGCCGGAGCCTTCTTCACCGGTTTTTCGGCTTCTTCGGCCTTGGCCTTTTTCGCCCGGGGCTTCTTTTCCGGTTCTTCAGCAGGCGCTTCTTCCTTTACTTTCTTCGCCCGGGGCTTTTTGACGGGCTTTTCCTCGGCGGCAGGCGCTTCTTCTTCCTGGGGGGCGGCGGGATTGAGCATATCCCGGTACAGGGACATGTACATTTCAGCGCTGTGGCTCCAGGAGTAGTCGCCGGTCATGGCGCGGGTCTGGAGGGTCTTCCAGATTTCAGGCTGGTTCTTGTAATAGAAGATGGCCCGGCGGATGACGTAGAGCATATCGTGGGCGTTATAGTTGAAGAAAGAGAAGCCGTTGCCCGCGCCGTTCTGCTCGTTGTAGGAGAGCACGGTGTCCCGCAGGCCGCCGGTCTCGCGCACGATGGGCAGGGTGCCGTAGCGCAGGGAGATCATCTGGCTCAGGCCGCAGGGCTCGAACTGGGAGGGCATCAGGAACATATCCACGCCGGCGTAAATGCGGCGGGCCAGGTTCAGGTCCATCTTGAACCGGGCGGCCACCCGGCCGGGATACTGCTGCTCGGCCCAGCTGAACAAGTTGACGTATTTCGCGTCGCCCATGCCCAGCACCACCAGCTGTACGTCCTCCTCCATGATTTCGGCGATCACCCGGTCCACCAGGTCCAGGCCCTTCTGGTTGCTCAGGCGGCTGATGATGGCGATGATGGGGGTGTCGGCCTTCTGGTCGAGGCCCAGCTCCTCCTGCAATGCGCGCTTGCACTCCGCCTTGCCGGAGAGGTCGTCCACGGTGAACTTGGCGGGAATCAGCGGGTCGTTGGCGGGGTCGTACTCGCCCACGTCGATGCCGTTCAGCACGCCGGACAGGTGCTGCTTCTTGGCGCGGAGCAGGCCGTCCATGCGCTCGCCGTAATAGGCGGTCTGAATCTCCTCAGCGTAGGAGGGGCTGACGGTGGTGATTTCATCGGCATACACCAGGCCGGCCTTCATGAAATTGGCGCAGCCGTAGCATTCCAGCTTGTCGTTGGTGAAGTATTGATCCTCCAGGCCCAGGATGTCCTGCACGTCGCCGATGGCGAAGATGCCCTGGTACTGCAGGTTGTGGATGGTGAACACCGTGCGGATATCGCGGTAGAAGGGCACGTCGCCATACTGGATGCGCAGCAGGGCGGGAATCATGCCGCTCTGCCAGTCGTGGGCATGCAGGATGTCGGGCTGGAAGTCCAGCAGCGTCAGGGAATTGAGCGCCGCGCGGCAGAAGAAGCCGAAGCGCTCATGCTCGTCGCCGCCCATGCCGTAGATGTAGCTGCGGCCAAAGTAATATTTGTTGTCGATAAAGTAATAGGTCACGCCGTCCTTGACCAGGGATTCGATGCCGCAGTACTGCTTGCGCCAGCCCAGTTCCACCTCGAAGTCCAGCTCGTGCTTCATCTGGTTCACATAGTCTTCGGAAATGGCGCTGTACAGGGGCAGCATCACGCGCACGTCGTTGCCCTTGGCGGCCAGCACGGGCGCCAGCGCGCCCACCACGTCCGCCAGACCGCCGGTTTTCACGAACGGGACGCATTCGGAAGCGGTAAACAGAATTTTCAACTTGCATTCCTCCATTCATGCGAAAAGGCGGACGGACGCATGCCGCCATCCGCCCGCTTTTTCATCAGATGCTGGTGTTATCTGATGAAATACGTTCAAGAGAGTTCAGCGTTCAGAGTACAGAGTCCAGATGAATTTGTTTGCCGCATTCCGGATTTGCAGCGCACACATCAAAATCTGTACTCTGTACTCTGTATTCTCAAACACGAACCCTTAATGCCTTATACTGTATAATTCTTCGCCACCACGATGGGATAGCTCTCGGTAGCCAGCAGGCGTCCCTTGGGCTGGATGGTGGCCTGTTTGTCCATGATGACGTATTGCAGCTCGGCGTCTTCCAGCACCCTGCTGTCCTGCATGATGATGCAGTTGCGCACCACCGCGCCCTTGGCGATATGCACGCCGCGGAACAGGATGCTGTTTTCCACGGTGCCTTCGATCACGCAGCCGTCGGCGATCAGGCAGTTCTTCACCTTCGCGCCCGCGCAGTGATGGGTGGGCATTTCGTCGCGTAGCTTGGTCAGCACGGGCCGGTCGGCGGGGAACACGTCGGCGCGGATATCCCGGTTGAGCAGCTCCATGGAGGCCTTGAAGTAGCTCTGCACGGAATCCAGATACCAGGCGCGGCCCGGATTCTCAAAGCCGTACACCTTCAGCGTGCGCTTGCTGATGGCTTCCATCAGCACGTCGCGGGTCAGGTGGTGGTAGCCCTGGGACACGGTTTCGTCCACCAGGGTGATCAGCAGCTCGCGGCGGATGCAGAAGGCTTCCAGATAGGTGTAGGGCAGATGGGGCGTGGAGGGGTCGGATTCCAGGGCGGACACCCGGCCGTCGTCCTCTACCTGGATGTAGCGGCCCGCGCCGTTGCGGCGGAGTCCGGGATCCTTGGAATACATGAGGGTAATGTCCGCGCCGGAGGCCTCGTGCGCAGCCACCATATCGTCAAACCGGGCGGAGAAGAGCATGTGGGTATCGGTGGACACCACATAGCGCTCCTTGCTGCGGCGGAGATAATGGAGGTTGGCGTGGATGGCGTCCAGGAAGCCGGCGTACACGCCCACGCTGTTGTTGGTGAAGGGAGGCAGGAACACCAGGCCC
>CADBCX010000260.1:0-3483 GCA_902793245.1 uncultured Eubacteriales bacterium
GGGCCGAAGCGCCCGGAAAATGATCCAGTGGATCATTTTCAGCGAAGGCCGGGCGGCAGCCCTGGATGCTGTCAGCCGTTAGGCTGACTGATGAGGTGTATTTTATCTCATGAACACCTCATCCGACCCGCTTCGCGGGCCACCTTCCCCTCAAGGGGAAGGCTTATGGTCGATCCCTTAATCATGTGTTAGCTGTGCAAATCAGACATTTACCCGTTGTGCAATTGGAAAAAATAGAGTATAATCAGAACGGACGGAAATCGGAGGTTTCGGAAGATGCGGAAATGGAAATTGATTGGGCTGCTGATGATTGCCATCCTGCTCCTTGGCGGATGCGGGAAGGAAGAAGAAGAAAAAGACATATCGCCCTCCCCCATGCCGGAGCATTTGGAAGCGCCGATCATCCAGGGGGAAGGCGAGCTGGCGGAGACGGCAAAAGCTGTTATGTCAGTGTATGCGGAGGAATTAAGCGCGGTTGCCGCCAGAAGCACAGAAAACCTGACCTACACAATCCCCGGAAACGCGCTCAACCAGTTTATCCGGGATGCACAGGCTTCGGGCGCCGTTGCCGCAGACGGATATTATCGCTTTACCTGGTCGCAGGGTGGAAATTATACTTACGAAACGACGGTGGACGACGCGCCTGAAATTGAATCCGTTACCCCCGACCCGCGGGATGAAACGCCCATGGACAGCCAGCTGAACGGCGACTATGCCGTATCCGGCGGCGGCATATTTGAACGGGTGCGCAGTTATGAGATCGCGGATACCGTGACCCGCGGACGAATGGAGATCAATGATTCGCTCAACGGCCTGATTACCGGCCACGAATACTTTGCATTCTGCGTGCGGGAGGGAAATTTTTATTTTGTCGACGCCACGCTGAACGCCACCATAAACGAAAACGGCGAAGAAACGCAGGACGGGTTTCTTACCGCCGTCGGCGTGCTGCGGCCTGACAGCCTGGAAATTCTGGAATGCATTTATACCGATCCCGAACAGTTTCCCGACCCGGCGGAAGTGGATTGGGCGCGGTTCACGGCGGAAGCAAAACCCGTCAGCTCCCTTTCCGCCCAGGGCGAAAATGTGACGATTTCCCCGTGAAGCGGGATAATTTCCGCCCAGGGCTGGTCAAAAAAGGAAAGTTCGTGTATAATAAAGGAGATTGGTATCCCCTTTAAAAAAATTGAGAGAGGATGATTGGAAATGGCTCTGGTTACTTCCAAGGAAATGTTCAAAAAGGCTTATGAAGGCGGCTACGCCATCGGCGCGTTCAACGTGAACAACATGGAGATCGTGCAGGGCATCACCGAAGCGGCCAAGATGGAAAACGCTCCCGTGATCCTGCAGGTCAGCAAGGGCGCCCGCGCCTACGCCAACCACACCTACCTGGTGAAGCTGGTGGAAGCTGCCGTCAAGGAAACCGACCTGCCCATCGTGCTGCACCTGGACCACGGCCCCGACTTCGAGACCTGCAAGAGCTGCATCGACGGCGGCTTCACCTCCGTCATGATCGACAAGAGCGGCCTGCCCTTTGAAGAGAACATCAAGGAAACCCGCCGCGTGGTGGAATACGCCCACGATCACGGCGTGGTCGTCGAAGCCGAGCTGGGCACCCTGGCCGGCGTGGAAGACGACGTGAAGGTGTCCGCCGAGGATTCCTCCTACACCCACCCCGAAGAAGTGGAAGAATTCGTGAACCGCACCGGCTGCGACTCCCTGGCCATCGCCATCGGCACCAGCCACGGCGCTTACAAGTTCACCCCCGCCCAGTGCACCCGCAACGCCGACGGCATCCTGGTGCCCCCGCCCCTGCGCTTTGACGTGCTGGAAGAAGTGAGCAAGCGTCTGCCCGGCTTCCCCATCGTGCTGCACGGCTCCTCCAGCGTGCCCCAGGAATTCGTGAAGATCATCAACGAATACGGCGGCAAGATGCCCGACGCCGTGGGCATTCCCGAGGAACAGCTGCGCAAGGCTGCCTCCATGTCCGTTTGCAAGATCAACATCGACAGCGACCTGCGCCTGGCCTTCACCGCCATGATCCGCAAGCACTTCGTTGAGCATCCCGATCACTTCGACCCCCGCCAGTATCTCACCGACGCCCGCGCCGCGCTGCGCGACATGGTGCGCCACAAGATCGTGGACGTGCTGGGCTGCAACGGCAAAGCCTGATTCGAACGTTTCTAAGGATAAGAAAGCCTCCCGAACGCGCTGTCCGGGAGACTTTCTTATTTTGGTATTCTTTTTTCCTGATTTATCATGTATCCGGTTGAAGAATCTGAAAAACTATGGTAAACTGGGAATACATAAATGAATCCATTTCAGGAGGATATGCGTCCATGATGAACAAACGTTATCTGGTGGCGCTTGACCAGGGAACGACCAGTTCGCGGGCGGTCGTTTTTACACTGGAGGGACACATGGTTTCCGCCGCGGCCCAGGAGTTTCCCCAGCATTACCCGCATCCCGGCTGGGTGGAGCACGACCCGGCGGACATTCTGTCCACCCAGATCGAAGCGCTCCGCGCCGCCGTGCGCAAGGCGGAGATTGATCCCAAGGAAATCGCCGCTATCGGCATCACCAACCAGCGCGAGACCACCTTCCTCTGGGAGCGTGCAACCGGCGCATGCCTGTACAATGCCATCGTGTGGCAATGCCGCCGCACAGCGCCGATCATCGAACAGCTGATAGCGGACGGTTACAGCGACGTGATCCGGGAAAAGACCGGCCTGGTGCCGGACGCCTACTTTGCGGGCAGCAAGATCAAATGGCTGCTGGATACCCTGAATCTGCGCGAACGGGCAAAGAAAGGCGAAATCTGCTTTGGCACCGTGGACAGCTTCCTGGCCTGGCATCTGGTGGAAGGCCATCCCCATGTGACCGACGCCACCAACGCGGGCCGCACCATGCTCTTTAACCTGCACACCCAGGCATGGGACGACGAGCTGCTTTCCATCCTGGATATTCCCCGGGAGATTCTGCCCGAAGTGGTGGATACGGCGCATGTGGTGGGCATGCTGCGGGAAGACCTGCTGGGCGAAAAGATTCCCGTCGCCGCCCTGGTGGGCGACCAGCACGCGGCCCTGTTCGGCCAGGCATGCTTCCGGGAAGGCGACGTGAAAAACACCTACGGCACCGGCTGCTTCATGCTGATGAACGCGGGCGACCAATTCCGCCTGTCCAAGTGCGGCCTGCTGACCACCATGGCCTGGCGCATCAACGGCAAAGCCACCTATGCCTTTGAGGGCAGCGTGTTCATGGGCGGGGCCACCATCCAATGGCTGCGGGACGAAATGCACATGATCTCCACCGCCGCCGAGAGCGAGGCCGTGGCGTCCCAGGTCAGCGATACCGGCGGGGTGTACCTGGTGCCCGCTTTCACGGGCCTGGGCGCGCCCTACTGGAACATGTACACCCGGGGCACGCTGGTGGGCATGACCCGCGGCACGAGCCGGGCGCACATCGTCCGGGCCGCGCTGGAAA
>CADBCX010000260.1:3488-6629 GCA_902793245.1 uncultured Eubacteriales bacterium
TGGCCCAGGACTGCGGCAAGGAAAGCGCGGCCCTGCGGGTGGACGGCGGGGCCAGCGCCAACAAGCTGCTGATGCAGTTCCAGGCGGACTTGCTGGGCGTGCCCGTGCAGCGGCCCGCCGTGCTGGAAACTACCGCCCTGGGCGCCGCGCTGCTGGCCGGGCTGGCCGTTGGCATGTACAAGGATTTGAACGAAACCGCCTCCGGCTGGCACGTGGCCGATTTCTTCACCCCGCAAATGGACAAGGCGCGGCGGGAAGAATTGCTGACTGGCTGGCACCGGGCCGTGGACGGCGCGCTTCACTGGGCGGAAATGAATAAATAATGCAGCGTGGGAACACTGAAGACTGCATAGGAGGCGAACAAAATGTCAAAAGCAAACGCGGAAGCCAAAAAACGCTTTACCAAAAAAGAGTGGAGCTGGATCATGTACGACTGGGCCAACTCCATTTATGCCACCAACATCATGGCGGCCATCTTCCCCACCATCTTTGTGGCCATTGCTGGCGACGCGGGCGACATCTGGTGGGGCTATGGCACCTCCATCGCTACTTTCATCGTGGCGGTTCTGGCCCCGATCCTGGGCGCTGTGGCGGACTACAAGGGCATGAAGAAAAAGCTGTTCACCGCCTCCATGCTGGTGGGCGTGGTGTTCACCTTCATGATCGCCCTGGTGATGAACAATTGGCGGCTGATGCTGGTGGGCTACATCCTCAGCCGCATCGGGTTCTCCGCGTCCTGCCTGTTCTACGATTCCTTCCTCACCGACGTGACCACCGACGAGCGGATGGACAAGGTGTCCTCCTGGGGCTACGCCATGGGTTACATCGGCGGCAGCACCATCCCCTTTGTGATTTCCATCGCCGTGCTGCTGATCCTGGGCTACGGCAGCCCCATCGCGCAGAAGTTCTCCATCATCATCGTCAGCGTGTGGTGGTTGGTGTTCTCCATTCCCTTCCTCAAGAACGTGGAGCAGACCCACTACATCGAGCGCACGCCCGACACCTCCGTGGGCCAGATCTTCCGCAACATCGGCCACACCGCCAAAGATATTTTCCAGCGCAAGGGCCTGTTCCTGTTCGTGCTGGCCTACTTCTTCTATATTGACGGCGTGGGCACCATCATCAGCATTTCCACCGCATATGGCACGGTGCTGGGCCTGGGCAGCGTGGGGATGATCCTGGCGCTGCTGGTGACGCAGATCGTGGCCATGCCCTGCTCCATCTGGTTTGCCAACATCGCCGCGAAAATCACCGCCCGGAAAGCGCTGATCGGGGCCATTATCATTTACACCCTCATCTGCTGCGTGGGCTTCTACATGGGCTACTCCCTGGAACCGCACCAGGAAGCCTATGAAACCGCGGTGAAGGCAGAGTTCACCGATCAACTGAGCGACATCACCGACGAAACCGCCATCGCCCTCCGGGACGCCGCCCCGAAGATTTTCACCGATAAGGACGCGGAAGGAAAATGGACGGCTGAAATCGCCAAATATACTCAGGAAGAAATCAGTAATCCCGAGGTGGACAGGGTGCTGGGCGCATTTGCTCAATTCCTGGGGAATAAGATCGACGTAGTGGAAAACTTCCGCGGCGCGATTTCCCTCTCCACCATCCTCTTCTGGGCGATGGCTTTCATGGTCGGCACGGTGCAGGGCGGCATCCAGGCCGTATCCCGCAGCTATTTTGGCAAGTTGATTCCCAAGGAGCGCAGCAACGAGTTCTTCGGCTTCTTTGATATCTTCGGCAAGTTCGCCTCCGTGATGGGCCCCTTCCTCTATGCCACCATCGGCGCGTGGACAGGCCGCTCCTCCTTCGGCGTGCTGGCGCTGATCGCCCTGTTCCTGGTTGGATTGATCATCATGATTCGCGGGAAGAAAGAGCTGGAAGCGCTGGAAAACGGGAACAAAGAATAAATCACCACAAAAACAACAGGCTGTCGTCACCGAGCGGGACGGCAGCCTGTTTTCGTTATCTTGGAACAATCAGAACAATCCGCTGATTCTGCCCTCGGCGTCCACGTCAATCTTTTCCGCGGCGGGGACTTTCGGCAAGCCGGGCATGGTCATGATATCGCCGGTGAGGGCGACAATGAAGCCCGCGCCCGCAGACACCCGCAGGTTGCGGACGGTGACGGTGAAGCCCTTGGGCGCGCCGAGCAGGGCGGGGTCGTCGGAGAAGGAATACTGGGTTTTCGCCATGCAGACGGGCAGATCGCCAAAGCCCAGCTTTTCCAGCTGCGCCGCCTGCTTTTTCGCGTTGGGCGTCAGCATGACGCCGTCGCCGTGATAGACGTTTTTCACGATCAGGCTGATTTTTTCTTCGATGGAGAGCTCCAGGGGATAGCTGAACTTGAAATGGTTCTCCGCATCGCACAGGCGCACCACTTCCTCCGCCAGCTTCACGCCGCCCTCTCCCCCTTTGGCCCAGACTTCGCTGAGCGCCACGTTCACACCCAGGGCTTTGCATTCGTCCTCGATGAGCCGGAGTTCGGCTTCGGTATCCATCGGGAAGCGGTTGATGGCCACCACGCAGGGCAGGCCGTACACCTGGGTCATGTTCTCCACGTGCTGGAGCAGGTTGGGCAGGCCCTTTTTCAGCGCGTCCAAATCCTCGTGATTGAGGTCATTCTTGGGTAAGCCGCCGTGCATTTTTAGGGCGCGGACAGTGGCGACCACCACCACGGCATCGGGGGTCAGGCCGTTGACCCGGCACTTGATATCCAGGAATTTTTCCGCGCCCAGGTCCGCGCCGAAGCCCGCTTCCGTGACGATATAATCCCCCAGCTTGAGGGCGGTGCGGGTGGCCATGATGGAGTTGCAGCCATGGGCGATGTTGGCAAACGGCCCGCCGTGCACCAGCGCGGGCGTGCCTTCCAGGGTCTGCACCAGGTTGGGTTTGATAGCGTCCTTGAGCAGCGCGGTCATGGCCCCGGCGGCTTTCAGCTGGCCCGCGGTGACGGGCTGTTCGTCGTAAGTATAAGCGACCACCATGCGGGAAAGGCGCTCTTTCAGGTCGGTCAGGCTGTCCGCCAGGCACAGTACCGCCATGATTTCGGAGGCCACGGTGATGTCGTATCCGTCCTCCCGGGGTACGCCGTTGACGCGTCCGCCCAGGCCGTCCACGATATTCCGCAGCTGCCGG